>CAZEIT010000344.1:0-2844 GCA_964512515.1 uncultured Desulfobulbus sp. | reverse complement strand
CAGCACCACAGAATAAACAAGAACAGTCAGCGGCAGCTATTGTTGACGCCCCTGTTTTTGCGCATGACCAGGCATCACTGAAACTTCTGGTGGTTGAGGATTCGTCCATGATACGCGATCTTTTCATGGACATCTTCAGTGAAGACCACTTTGCCATCCTTACCGCCAGTACAGGCGCCAAGGCCCTGGAACTCGCCTGTTCCGAGCTGCCGCAGCTCATCTTCCTTGACCTGCATCTACCGGATATCGATGGCTGGCAGGTGGCAAAATCCTTGCGAGGCAATCCGGCAACAGCAGCTATCCCCCTGATCGCCATGACCGGGCAGTTCCTAAAGGCAGAGGAATACACCCCCTGTTTTGACGACTTCTTGCAGAAACCATTCCAATTGAAACAACTGCGCAGCATGGTGGATTCATGGCTGCACTCCTTGCCGCAACACCCGACAAACACAGCCCAAGCATTACCTGAAACGGCTGACAGCAGTCGGGAACATATGGAGCAGGATTTAACGAAGTGTCTGCGGCCCTACTGGAATATCCAAATGAGCAAGCTGTTAGCTGCCGTCAGCCACACCGGCAGCCTCTATGTTACCATTGAGCTGGGAAAGTGCTTGCAAACCGTAGGCCAGGAACAAAAATGCAGGCCCATGGAACAGGCTGGCAATCAACTTGTGCACTGCGCCTTGATACCTGATATTGCAGGCGTTGAGAAAATCATTGCTATGCTGGTTCCACTGATGCAGGGGCACAGCCATGAATGAAGGTAGACCCCTGATCTTCATTGTCGATGATGTGGCCGACAACATCCAAATTGCCATTTCCCATCTGCAGGAACTGGACTGCGATTTTGCCTACGCCCTTTCCGGTGAACAGGCCCTGACCCGTATTGCCGTAGCTAAACCGCAACTCATCCTCATGGATGTGATGATGCCTGGTTTAGATGGTTTTGATACCGTGTCCCGGCTGCGGCAGAATCCGTATATCAGCTCCATCCCGATTATCTTTCTGACCGCCCGGACCGAGGCTGAAGATGTGGTCCGGGGCTTCAATCTGGGCGGAGTGGACTATATCGCCAAGCCCTTCAACGGTATGGAACTGCGTTCGCGGGTGCGCAACCACCTGGAACTCTACGCCTACCGTACCAGACTGACGGCCATGGTGGAGGAGCGCACCTATGCCATTGAGCAGTTGAAGGATGTGATCATTGAAGCCATGGGCGAGATGGCGGAATACCGGGACAGGGAAACCGGCGGCCATATCCGTCGCACCATGGAGTATGTGCGGATACTTGCCGAAACCGTTGCCCTGAATGGCCACTACACCGATCTGTTGAGCCGGGAATATATCAGCATCTTATATAAGTCCGCACCCTTACACGATATTGGCAAGGTAGCCATTCCCGACAGCATCCTGCTCAAGCCCGCCAGCCTGACGGCAGACGAGTACACCATCATGAAGAACCACACCATCTACGGTGAGGAAATCATCAGCAAGCTTGAGCAGATGGCAGGTCAGAACACCGCTTTCCTTAAATGCGCCAAGGACATCAGCGGCGGTCATCACGAACGCTTTGACGGCTCCGGCTACCCCCGCGGCCTGAAGGGCCAGGACATTCCCCTGGCTGGCCGTTTGATGACACTCGCCGACATCTACGACGCCCTCATCTGCAAGCGGGTGTACAAGCCTGCCCTGCCCCATTCGCAGGCCATACAGATTATAACCGAGGAAAACAGCCATGCCTTTGACCCCATCCTTCTGGAGGCATTGCTCCAGATACAGGATGAGTTCCAGGCCATTTCCAGGCGCTATGCCGACTGATGGCGCTTCCACCTGCAAACTTGTGCCCGCAACCCACGGAATACCACCATGAAAAGCTATACCAAGGAATTGTGGTTTGAAGTACCCACTCGCCGCGCCTTTATCAATATCACCGCGCAGGTGGAACAGTGCCTGCGAGAAAGCGGCATTCAGGAGGGCTTACTGCTGTGTAACGCCATGCACATCACTGCCTCGATCTTCATCAACGATGACGAATCGGGCCTGCACTACGACTATGAACAGTGGCTGGAGCGCCTGGCTCCGCACGAACCGGTGAGTCAGTACCGTCATAACGGCTACGAAGACAATGCCGATGCCCATATGAAGCGCCAAATCATGGGTCGTGAGGTGGTGGTGGCGGTTACCAAGGGAAAACTCCACTTCGGCACCTGGGAGCGCATCTTTTACGGCGAATTCGACGGCAGGCGCAGGAAGCGGGTGCTGGTCAAGATTATTGGCGAATAAACAGAGGCGCTATCAATGTTTTTCTCCTCTCCAGTACCGCACCCCATACCGCACCTGCTAAGGATTCTGACCCTTTGCCTCTGCCTGCTGACGCTCTCTGCTTGTGATTTCGGCAAACACAAAAGCAGTGACAGCGACCTGATCCTCTATGGCAATATTGATATCCGCGAGGTGCAGCTTGCCTTTCAGGATGGCGGCAAGATCCGCGCTGTACTGGTGGAGGAAGGGGCACAAGTAGAGGCCGGTCAGGTGCTGGCCGAACTTGAACCCGAACGTTTTGCCCTGGAGCTGGCCCGGCTGCAAGGCGAGGTTGCTGCCCAGGAGCAAACCCTCAAGCGCCTGCAGGCGGGAAGCCGCGCCCAAGAGGTACTGCAGGCCCAGGCTGCGGTAGTCTCAGCCAAGGCCACCCTGCATGAGGCCCAACTGGTGCTGGATCGCAAAACCCGCCTCTATGCGAGCAACCATATTGCCAGGCAGGAAGTAGATAGTGCCCGCGCCCGCGCCCAGACCGCGCAGGCAGCCCTGCACTCCGCTGAAGAAGGGCTATCACTAGCCGACGAG
>CAZEIT010000343.1:0-2852 GCA_964512515.1 uncultured Desulfobulbus sp. | reverse complement strand
ACGCTCAAACAACTTGCCTGTCTCCACGTCGCGCAGAATGCCGCGCTCTGTGCGCCGGGCCAGATTGGCCAGGCTATCCACAAAATCCGCCACCTTCTGCAATACCCGGCCTTCGGGCGTGGCACGGTCAAATTCACGCAGGGCAAGCTGCTGCTCTACGTACCAGGCGCGCAGTTCGACCGGTTCCGCCTGCGGAGTGATATTGGGCAACTCCCCGGCCTGCACAGCCTTCAGAGCCGCATGGTTCAGGATATCCCGCTCTTCCGGCGTGACCATGTTCATGTCTTCCAGAAGATGCCAGCTCTCGTGGCGGATGGTGTTTTTGTTGCCCAGAAAATCAGCGATCAGGATTTCGCCGCTTCTGACGGCACCAGCAATGCGCTCGTCAGCCTTCGGCTCACGGCCATAGGTGACAGCAAAAAGGGAGGTATCAGGGGTGATTTGCTCCACTGAGTGGACGCCGAACGACAGCTTCCCGACAGATACCTGGTATCCGTCGGGAAGAGGGCTGATTTGAGCGTTGGGGAAAACAGCGGCCAGGTCACGGGGGTTGACCGGCGACGCCAAAGGAAAGACAGCAGGAACGTCCGCTTCTTCAGGATAAAGAGCGTCCGAACCGAAGAGGGCGGTTATGCTTTGGTAGTGTCCTGTTTTTCCTGGTCTCTCTGCTCGCGGATCACTGACATCATCAGATGGCGCTTGTCCGGAAGCATCTGTTTGCTGAGCTCCTCGTTCCACGCCTTGAATTCCGCCAGCTCCTCCGGCGACATCCGGTTCGCTTCCCGTCTCTGCCTGGCTAATTCTCGCCTTTGCTGCCTCAGCAGATTTTTTTCCTCCGGCGTTCTTGATTGCATCGTCAAGGTCGTCAATGTTTTGGAACTTTTTGCCGAGGAGGAAGCGGCCTTCCCCTTCGCTGAGGGCTTCGATTTTACCGCTGATATTGTAGTCTTCGAGAAATTCTTCGAGTTCGTTTCTGCCATATCTCTGCTCCAGTTCACTGATGGTATCTGCTTGAATTGACAGCGTATTCCTGTGTTCCATTGTACTACTGTAGCGCGAAAATGCAAGCGTAACCGCACCAACTGCTTCTGCATTATTATTGGCCAGATAGTGCCGCAACTCATGCAGGGTGCCGCCTTGCGTCAAGACATCATCCACCAGCAGATATTTGCCGTTCTTCTCAACAGGCCCCTCAAAGCTCTTGCGGTCAAGCAGCCGGTTGATCGTTTCCTTGCCCGTATGAGTGGCATGACTGACATCAACTATTCGATCATCAAAACGCATGTTCAGGGCTTTTGCCGTATGCTCAGCCAAAACACGAGGGATGACATTTTTTCCCTGTTCCTTTTCCAGCACAGGTGCAACAATGACCTCGTCAGGTGAGATGCCGCGCTCCCTGAGGTCAGCCACCATCCTTTCCAGGTGTTCCGGATTGATCCGCTTTGCCACCAGGCGACGCGCAGCCTCAATGTCTCCGTGCTGCTTGGCCGCTTCGTAGTCAGCCGCGTCCTGTGCCGCATCCGCCCCCTTGTACGAGCCCTTCATCGCGGCAATAGAGGTATGCGTGTACACCACTGGAAAGTCGTTAGGCCAAGCCTTGACGCTGGTGGCTGAATAATGCTCCTCGCCCCTGCCTGCGCCTTGATCCTGACCCAATTCCGTCTGCCTCACGTTCAGCCAGGTCTTTTTTTCGGCTAGAACAGGCGCTTCTCCACTTCGGCCCGGTATTCCGGATCGTTGAGCTTCTTCATAGTTGAGATCATTTGTTCCACCCCTGGCCTGGGTTGTATCAATTCCTGCTGGCGTAAGTCCGCTTGCCTGTCGCCAGGCTGCTTCGCTGAGCTCTGGTTTTCTTTGTTCAAGGTGTTTTGCAAGCCGCTCTTTGATGTGCTCATAGTTGCCTTCCGATTCCAATGTGTTGAGGTGTTCCCAACCGACCATGACACTCGGCTGAGTGAAATCACGCCTGTCTATAACGTGCAATTCCGCCTGGTCTCCGAACTGATCCCGCACCGCTGCTAACCCTTCCGGCAAACCGCCCTGAATACGGGCCTGAGCCTCAATGCTTACCGGACGACCAATTTTTTCAAACCGGTCAAGGGCATTGTTAAGCGCCTGTTCCGGTTGGACATGCACAGCCACAAGCACCGGCTTGAAACCTGCATCCAGCACCTGCTGTACCTTTTCTTGTGCAACCCTGGGGTCTGCGAGCTGTCCTTCATAAACCGCGTGGGCATCAGGCGGCACCTGTTGCAACGAAGTGGATTTTCCGGCACCAGGAATGCCAGTGACGAGATAGACAGCATCCTTGCCTGGCTCTGCCTCCTGGGCCAACACCCGCTTGAACTGCTCAGCAGCCAGTACTGCCGCTGTGTTGTGCACCGGCGTGTTATACAGATTGCGCGATTCCTTTGAAGCCGCATACTGCGGTATGGTCTCCTTGAATAAATCCGAATTTATAAAACGACCCCCATACGACTGTTCAAGCGCCTGATAACGATCAAAAAATTGTTCGGGGTTGTGCGTAACCGCCATTATCGTTTCCTCCTGCACCGCTACCCTCTCCGGGGCGTTAAAATCACGGCGGCTGATTTGCCCAGCTAGCTCCTGGCCAGCTGCCAACAGGCTATGCTCACGCTCAAGGCCCATGACATAGCCCCTGAGTCTTTCCGCATCCTGAGCCGCACGAATGATTTCCCGTGGGTCTTGTTCCAAAACCTTGATCCAGCTCGCCACATAGGCATGATGCTGGCCAGGATCATGGCCGATGCCCAGATCAGCGCCCAGCATGTAGCTGGCAATCTCTGCCCGCAGCTCTTCCTCCGTCGGCAGATAAAGCTTATACTTTGTCG
>CAZEIT010000342.1:0-2895 GCA_964512515.1 uncultured Desulfobulbus sp. | reverse complement strand
AGGCCGGTGAGAATCTGAAAGATGCTGCCGCATCCACCGGTGAGGCTGCTAAACAGGCAGGATCCCAGGCCGTTGAGGCTGCCAAAGGCGCTGCTGTTGTAGCCGGTGAAAAGGTTCAGGAAGCTGGCGAGAAGGTTGTCCAGGAAAGCAAGGAGGCTGCCGCTGCCGCCAAGGCCGCTGGCCAGGAATTTGCTCAGGACAGCAAGGAAGCTGCCGCTGAGGCAAAGCAGGAAGCAGCCCAGGCCGCCGCTGAAGCCAAACAGGATGTGAAGGATGCCGCTGCTGCAACCGAGGCCGCCAGCAAGGAAGCTGCCGCCGAAATAAAGCAGGAAGCAGCGGAAGCAAAGCAGGAAGTACAGAAAGAGGCCCGCAAGGCCAAAGTTAAACTTGAAGGCTGTTAATGAGCTGTAAAAAACAGGTGATTACCTGAACCTGTTTTACATACGTTCAATCCCCTCTTTTCCTTCATGAAAAGAGGGGATTTGTATTTCTGGCGGAAGTGCATGGGAATCGAACCCACCTGCCGGGTTTTTCACCCGGCACACCGGATTTGAAGTCCGGGAGAGCCACCAGCGCCCTTTCCACTTCCATTGCCTGCATACTGACAAGATAAGCCATGGCTAAGATTGATTAGTAATAGGTGTTGACCGGAAAAACAACTTTTTATTATAGTGTGGCGCGGTTTCCGCATATGCGCCCCAACCTGACTGATGCTCCACTGTTTTTGTTATACCGCCGCTTATGGAATGCCAACAACTCATCCGCCTGATTAAAGAATGGTACCTGCAGGTGAAGCAGGAAACAATGGCTCCGGCCCGCATGATGCGCTTTGTGGACCAACATGTAAAAAGTTGCCCTGTCTGCGCCAAGGATCTCATCTTGCCCGACGAAGTAGAGAAAATCCGAGAGTTCATCTTCCCGGAATCTAAGATTATCACCCCAATACAAGTTGATAACGCAGATGACGAAGATGTTGAAGAACAGCAGGATGTGGACGAATTCGCAAGCGACAGCGAGGACGAACTTGAAGAAGAGGACGAGGAAGACGACGAAATCTGATTTCCTCCTCTGCCTTTTTCTATGCTACACCCAGCAAGTCTAGAGCCTGCTTGTGCGCAAAAAAAATATTTCGCCCACGTTGCCTGCTGCTGTCAAGGCAGGCGTCCTGCGGTATGCGCGATCCTGACAAGGGACTACGATCGGCGCTGGCTGCTCGCTTGCCAGATGTTCCTCAATACCTGCTCCCTGGTGGTTTTGACACCATCGGCGATATAGCGCTCCTCACCCTGCCCCATGACGTCCGCTCTGCGGCCGGCCGCATCGGCGAGGCCATCCTCGGCCTGCACCGGCACCTCCGGGTAGTGGCCCTGCGCCAAGGAAATTACAGCGGCGCACAACGCCTTATCCGCCTTGAAGTGGTGGCCGGCGAAGTGCGCCTGACCACCCTGCACAGGGAAAACGGCCTTGCCCTCTTTCTGGATCTGGCTACTGTATATTTTTCAACCCGGATGGCCGGTGAACGGCTCCGTTTGGCACGGCAAGTACAGGCGGGAGAAAAAATATGCGTCCTCTGTTCCGGCGCAGGCCCCTATCCCCTCACCCTTGCCCGCCACAGCCAAGCGCTGACAATCCATGGAATTGAGTTGAATCAGCAAGCGCATGCCTGCGCCCTGACGAATGTACGGGCAAACCGATACGAAAACAGGATACATCTACATCTGGGCGAAGCGGCCAGCGCACTCAGCACTCTACCGCACTGCTTTGACCGGATCGTCATTGCCCTGCCCTGGAATGCGACCAGCCTTGTTACGGCCAGCCTTGCCCATCTGCGCCCAGGAGGCATCCTCCACTGCTATGCCATGGAACGAAGCGGGCAAAGTAGTGGCCTGATTCAGGAAGTATATCGCCGCTGTGCAGCGACAAACCGACGGGCAGACGTTCTCCGCTCTGTACGTTGCGGTCACTGCGGCCCAGCTCTGTACCGGGTCTGCCACGATGTCATCATCCACTGAGTACAAACGGCTGTAACTAAGCGGGCGGGTTATAACCGCCAGAGGCTCTGCAGCGGTATCTGCACAGCAAGCAGCAGGGCCGTCAGTTGCCCTGCCCCTCTCATCAACACCCAACAGGAAGACTACATGAAGAGCACACATGGCTCGGTTTCCAGACAAACCTTATACCTGGCGATTCTCTCCGCCCTCATTGCCGGTTTTGTTGGCGGGGTTGGCTACAGTGCCTACCGCTCCGCCGCGCTCTCGGCCCCGCAACAGCAGGCCGGAGGGCATACCCACAGCAATGAGGCGGCAACGGCTGAGGCTGTTGCCGCCCTGGAAAAAAAAGCCCTGGAAGACCCGGACAACGCCCAGGTATGGGCGGATTTGGGGCATGCCTTTTTTGACAGCGGTCAGGCTGACAGCGCCATAGCCGCCTACACTCGCGCGCTGGCAATTGCGCCCGATAACACCAATGTACGCACAGATTTAGGCGTGATGTATTTTCAGAATAAAAAGCACCGCGAGGCTATCAGCGAGTTTGACAAGGTACTGAGCATTGATCCCAAGCACCCGCAGGCGCGTTTCAACAAGGGAGTCGTGCTCTACAGCGGCCTGGAGGATAAAACCGGGGCGCTTGCGGAATGGAATGCCCTGCTGCAGACCCACCCAGACGCTATTACCCCTACGGGTATGGCGCTCAAGGATCTGATCCGGCAGGTAGAGGAAGAGAAACCGTAAAGCGGTCTTTTCTCAGAGCGAACAGGTCAACGGATCCACATCCGCCCTCTATTCTGGGCGGATGGCTCTCAGGCTGAGAGCAGATTTTCTCCATCCATCTCAGATGGCTTGGCCAACCCCATCAGATGCAGGATGGTGGGCGCAATGTCGCGTAGTGCTCCGC
>CAZEIT010000341.1:0-2901 GCA_964512515.1 uncultured Desulfobulbus sp. | reverse complement strand
TTTCGTACTGGCCGTGCAGGTCCGCAAGCCTGGCCACCTGCGCATGTTCACGTACCACAGCCCGGTACTGCTCCTGGCGACTCACCAGCTCGGGGTCGGCAAGCTGCCGTTCCAGCACCGCAAGCTTCTCGCCTATATCAGCCAGTTGTTCAAACATGGACGCGGGCAAAGAATGCGGCTAGTTATTGCATCAATCAAGGTAAAGAAACTGGCAAGTAATGCAAAAAGTTGCTTACTTTTTTTTGGCTGCGAGGTGATTGGCGTATTTTTTCTTGAACTTTTCGATGCGGCCCGCGGTATCCACCAGCTTCTGCTTACCGGTAAAAAACGGATGACAGGCAGAGCAGATTTCCACGTGCATTTCCTTGTTCACCGAGCCCAGTTCAATTTCATTACCACAGGCGCACACTGCCTTGATATGATGGTATTCGGGATGAATATCCGGTTTCATTTGGTTTCTCCTGCAAAATAGTCGGGTAAAACTAAAAGGCGAAAGTATAAACCAGATACACTGGTTTGCAAAGAAAAATACTGATTAGCGGTTCATGGAAGCAAAGAATTCCTGATTGTTCTTGGTCTGGCCCATTTTATCCAACAGAAATTCCATGGCATCCACCGGGTTCATGGATGAAAGCAGTTTGCGCAAAATCCAGATGCGGTTGAGTTCTTCAGCCGGCAACAGCAGGTCTTCCTTGCGGGTACCGGACTTGAGGATATCAATGGCCGGATATACTCGGCGGTTAGCCATTTTGCGGTCCAAGACAATCTCCATATTGCCGGTGCCCTTGAATTCCTCGAAGATAACCTCATCCATGCGGCTGCCCGTATCAATCAGAGCCGTGGCCAGAATAGTGAGACTGCCGCCCTCCTCCACATTGCGCGCCGCCCCGAAAAAACGCTTGGGCCGGTGCAGGGCATTGGCTTCGACACCGCCGGAAAGAATTTTACCCGAGGCCGGTGTTACCGTGTTGTAGGCTCTAGCCAGGCGGGTAATGGAGTCCAGCAGGATAACTACATCTTTTTTGTGCTCTACTAAGCGTTGCGCCTTCTGAATGACCATCTCCGCCACCTGGATATGCCGCTGCGGTGGCTCGTCAAAGGTGGAACTCACCACCTCGGCGCGCACGCTGCGCTGCATGTCGGTCACCTCTTCGGGTCGCTCATCGATCAAAAGGACAATCAGAATGATCTCCTGATGATTGGCAACTATCGAATTGGCAATTTTTTGCATGAGCACGGTTTTACCGGTGCGGGGCGGAGCAACAATCAGGCCGCGCTGCCCCTTGCCCAGCGGAGCCGTAATATTGAGTACTCGCATGGACAGATTGTCCGGCGTGGTTTCAAGATTGATCAGCTCATCTGGATGGAGTGGAGTCAGGTTGGTAAAGGTGGTCTTGTTCTTCGCTTCTTCGGGTGGATCATAGTTGATGCTGTCCACCTTAAGCAGGGCGAAATAGCGCTCATTATCCTTGGGAGAACGCACCTCTCCTTCAATGGTGTCGCCAGTGCGCAGGTTGAGCCGCCGGATCTGGGAAGGTGATACGTAAATATCGTCTGGCCCGGGCAGATAATTGTAGTCTGGCGCGCGCAAAAAGCCAAAACCGTCCTGAAGTATCTCCAACACCCCACTTCCTCGGAGCTTGCCGTCTTCGTCTGCCTGTTCCTTCAGGATGGCGAAAATAAGCTCCTGTTTGGTCATACTGCTGTATCCCTCGATATTGAGTGATGCGGCCATGCTGACCAGTTCCTTGATTTTTTTGTTCTTTAAATCGGCAAGATTCATGAGTGGAAACGTCTCCCTGGGGATTGCTGCGGGAAAAGGATGGATACAGGTCTAGAGATAAATGCCGGACTAGTGGACAGACTCGAAACGAACGGGTGCTGAGCTGACGGCCTGAATTCCTTGCCCAGGAGAGCAGGAGTGCAACTCTCAGCAAGGGCCGGATGACAATGGCGGTATGCTATGCGGGGTTTGTACGCATTCAAGAGACAACAGGGTGTTAACAAATGATTCGAATTTTCCGATACAGGAAAATTCCATGGGCCTCAAAGGACGAGCGATTATTTGTGGGAACAGAAATATGACGAAGCGTCAAGGATGCTGCAACGCAGTGCAAGTGATATTGGGTTCAGGCACTACTGTCAAGCACTTTCTTCTGATTCTCTTGCAGGAGGTGACCCTGCACTGCTGTAGAGTTGGTCACCCAGTTGGATGACTGCCTTGCGGGTTACATACCAGCTGCCGCTGTTGTCAATGACGTAATTTGCACGCCCTGCCTTCAAGGCCAGATCCATTTGCGCAGCCAGGGCCAATCGGGCCTGTTTTCGGCTGATCCCATCCCTGCGCATCAGGCGGCAGCATTGCACTGCCCGCCGGGCAGAGACTACCAGTACCGCATCCACATGGTTTTGCCAACCAGCCTCATACAAAAGCGGAATCTCAACCAGTATGAGTTGTGTGTCCGTACTTACAGAGTCGATTTCCCTGTGCATACGGCCCAAGGCGAGCGGGTGCAGCAAGGCATCCACCTCTTGGCGAAAGTGGCTATCTGTAAACAGACGCTGACGCAATTTGGGCCGGTCAACAGCACCATCCGGCAGCTCAAAGCTGGCGCCAAAGCTATCATGCAGCGCCTGCCAGCCCGGCTCGCCATGGTCAAGCAGATGGCGGCAACACAGATCCAGATCAATCAACGGAGCCAAGCAGTAACAGGCCAGCAAACGGCTGACACTACTCTTGCCCGAACCTATACCGCCGGTAATACCCAAGATCATTGCCATGCTATTCCATTCCCAAATCAAAGCCCTATCTGTATCGGCATCGAAAAATATTCCTCGAAGTACCTATAAAATACCTATATGTACATCTGCGTCGCATTTTCCTTGCCTCGTTGATATCTT
>CAZEIT010000340.1:0-2913 GCA_964512515.1 uncultured Desulfobulbus sp. | reverse complement strand
CAGTTGCGCAACCAGATTCTCAATGAATCACGAATGCAACCCTGTCAGCCTGACATGCGGGACATGCGGGACCAGCAAAACCAGAAAATTGTTCTTGCAAAAACCTAACCGGACAAGGTTGGGGTATTATGAATTCTCTTTCTTCGTACCCACAAAAAAGCTGGGCGCCAATGGTCTTTGCTGGAATTAATGAGACGAAAAGACAAAGAAAAACCCCGTAAAACCTTGTAGTTTTACGGGGTCAATGTATTTCCTTGGACTTCTTTGAAAATCAAAATGGTGCGAATAGAAGACCAACATTGGAGATGTTAAATAATATAAATACAGCATGTTGCGGTTGTTTTATTCTTTGTAAATCCTCTTCGTACCCACAAGCGTACCCACAAATAAATTGGGCTGGAAGCTTATCGGCACGTTTGCCTTTCCACCACTATGATTTTTCAAATATGCCCATAGAGGTAACTGCCTTAACTGCCAACTTCTCACCACAGGGGGGCACTGGGGAACAAAACACCACCCCCATGACACCTTGTGGTTATGCTCATCGGGGTATATGTTCTTTCACGCTATGCGCAAAGTCAAAAAAAGTCCTACACTCCTACACCATTCGCACTTTCAATCACTTACGCCGCAAAAGTCCTACACCAAGTCCTACACTAAGTCCTACACTACCCTGCACAGGGTGCATTCGGCTTGACTTTTTGTATTCGAACGACTACACAAATAGTCATGTACACCGTCAAGTTTGCACCTACGTTTGAAAAATGGTTCTCTAAACTGAAAGATCGGGTAACCAGGCTGCGCCTCGCCCGCAGGCTTGACCGGGCGGCTTGTGGCAACCTTGGCGATGTAAAGCCGGTTGGAAATGGTGTCTATGAAATGCGGGAGGTTTTCGGGCCGGGTTGGCGAATGTACTACATCATCAAAGGCGATATCTTGATTGTCATGCTTTGCGGTGGCGACAAGGCCACCCAGCAGGCTGACATAGAAAAAGCCCAGGAAATTGCTGCCACATGGGGGGATAAATGAACGCACACATAGAGGGCGTGGCCCTTGAAAAGTTGAAGGAGTTCGATCTTGCCGAGTACCTGGAAACAGAAGAGGACATTACTGCTTACCTGAATCTGGTACTGGAAGAAGGCGACGCAGGGGAACTGGCCCATGCCTTGGGTATTTGTGCCAGGGCCAAGGGTATGAGCGAGATTGCAAAGGCTTCTGGTATCAGCCGCGAAGCCTTATACAAGGCACTCAGGCCAGGTTCAAAACCCCGCTTTGACACTATCGCAAGGGTCACCCACGCCTTGGGCTGCAAGCTCACCGTAGTGCAGCGGGTGTGAGGAAATTGACCGGTAAAGCGTTGGGCGTAGTCTAGCCTTCAGCAATACCGTCTTTGGAGTATTTGATAGACGGCCCGTGTTGGCCGCCCTTGGTGGGGGTTACTCCTTGAACAGATGGGCGAACCTTCCACGCAGAGAGGTCGATATTTCTTGCCCGTGCTTCCGTAAAGATTCGATCTCGGAGGGCGTCAAGTAAGGGCTCTTTGACGGTGTAGGGACAGGTTGCTTTGCTGTTTGTGAGTTTGTCGAATCCGTATCCAATTTCTTCATGTCAAAAGCTCTTTAGCGAAGGGGGTTTGAACGTACAGCTGTGTAGAAATAGAAATGCCGAGGAGCACGACGCCGCAGGGAGGCGAAACGCCCGCCATACGACAGGCCATCAGTGATACAGCTAAAGCTGCATCCCCCGGCATTCCATCTACTTATACAGTAGGCGAATTGGTCGATACGGTCAACAGGAAGCTGGCATTGCCCGCACACTTGAAGCCCTTAGTAACGGTCTTGAATGAACGGACAGAAAAGCACGGAAGACGCGCACACGCGAGCAGATGCCTTCCGCAGGCGCGGAACCCTCCCTCATGCGCCCGGAGCGCTTCGGCGGCAATCTTCCGTGTCAGAAAACCTGTAAGGAAGACGCCAGCGACGAAGGATGTAACTCCTGACAAAAGCCAAGACCCCCCTTCTGAATCGTCCGGAACGCTTCGCTGTAGTCTTCCTTGTTTGAACCCCCCAGAGGCTCGCCATCAATACCGGTGCTGATGCAGCCAATAAGACTGGGGAGCGTGCCGGGGCAAACCCTGGGGGTTGCAGGAACAGAAAAATGGACTCCGACGCAAACTCCGCTGCGAGGGACAGAAGCACGGACTGGGACGGAGGCCTACACCGACGCTTCTTTACAGACAAGAATAGGTGATACCAAAGGCGTTGTCAACGCCAGGACAGCACCTGCTACCCTCGAGCCCTCCCGGATTCCCTCGGCGCCGTCAGAAAATCCGTGTCTGCGGAAAGATGCGTGTCGTTCTCGTACCTATCCTTCCATCCCATATTCTTGAGCCGGAAGATGTCAAACGAACTTCGATGCTTCATTCCCACTAACTCGTAGGCATGCTCAATACGTGCCTTGGCCAGCATGACTATATGACCAAGTTCTTCATCTTTCTCCCAGTTACACAATGATTGGCGGCTGGTATCCAATGCCAGAGCCAGGCCGGTAACACTCTGCTGTTCCTGTGGTGTGGTGGCAAAGTATTCGTCCACCCGCTTTTTGAGCTGTCGCACAGTATACTTTCTTTGAAAGGTCATCGTTTCCCCTTTTTTATGTGTCAAACACCGCGCCCATGTTACTAAACTCCCGTTGCCTGGCCTGCCACTGGTAATCGAGTACGCCCACCTTGCTGTCGCGAAAATCAATCACCAGGGGCTGCTTGCCACCCTGTGGCCGAAGTATCCGGCCCACGGCCTGCAATAGACGGCCCTTGTACTTCACCGGGCTGGCCAGCACCAAGGCACTGAGCCCGGCAGCATCGAACCCCTCACCGATCAGTGACAGAGTGCTGAACACCACGGGTAGTTCACC
>CAZEIT010000339.1:0-2914 GCA_964512515.1 uncultured Desulfobulbus sp. | reverse complement strand
GTGGAGGATATCTTTGCCTGCAAGCTGATGGATGCCTCCTACTTTACTCTGGAGCAGGCCAGCCTGCAGACAGAACGGCTGGATGAGCGGCTGTCGTATCACACCCCCTGCCACGATTCCCTGCAAGGGGAAGGCATGCCGGTGCTGCGCCGCCTGGTGCAGGAGGTGAGCGTCCAACCACACTGCTGCTCCGAGGCAGGAACGCTTTCCCTATCTCGACCAGATATCACTGGCGCCATGTTCCGGCGCAAGCAAGCCGCCATTGCTACGTGTCCGGCCTGCAGCCCGCAAGACACAGTGATCACCAACTGCCCTTCCTGCCTGACCGGCCTGGGCCGTCACGGAGCGCAGGGCCCGCAACCCATGCACCTGGCCGTGTATCTGGCAGAACGTATTGGCGGCAAGAACTGGCAACAAGAGGCTGGGGAACTGTTCCAGTCTGCCGAGGTCATTGCCTTTTAGGATCTGGGGCAGAACCTGTCCGGCTATTGGCCAGCTTAACTGAAGTCTCACCAAGCAGGAGCAAGGATGGAGCGCTTTACCGTCGAGTTTCGGCGGAATTTTTACCCTGGTGACAGCGCCAACAGCTTCAAGCTTTCCGGCTCGGGCGAGCTTGAACTTGGCAGCACCATTACCCTACAGGCACGGAAAAAGGGTTTGCTTGGTTTCTCAAGCAAGGCATCCTTACGTTTTGATCCGGCCCAAGTGGTCAATGTACAGCGCAAGGGACAAAGTGTGCGCTTTGAGCTGCTGGCTGGAAGAGATATCCGCAAACCCGGCCACATATGTATAATGCTGGCTGATGAGGCCACAGCGCAAAGATTGGCCCAGTTGCTTCCCGCTACGCAGAGCGATGCCACCAGCCAGGCGCAGCATGAACTGGAAGAGTTCAGGGAACGTCTCTTTCAGGCCACTCCGCATGCCTTTGTCACCCCAGGCATTGTCGCCATCAATCTACTCATCTTTGCCGCAATGGTGGCCTCAGGCGTTGATATGTTGCAGCCCGACGGCAGAATGGTCATCTCCTGGGGCGCCAACTTCGGCCCCTACACCACCGATGGCCAGTGGTGGCGATTGCTCAGCTCCATGTTCCTGCACTTTGGCATTCTGCACGTGGGGTTCAACATGTGGGCACTCTACTACACTGGCCGGGTGGTAGAACGCCTCTTCGGCAATATGCGTTTTGCCCTGCTCTACCTCTTTGCAGGGCTTTCAGGCAGCATTGCCAGCCTGCTCTGGAACCCGATGGTCAACAGCGCCGGCGCATCCGGGGCAATCTTCGGTGTCTATGGCGCCCTGCTCGCCTTCATGCTCGACCGGCGCAATCAGGTGCCCAAGGCGATCATGAAGGAACAAAGCCTGGGGGTGATGGTCTTTATTATGTACTCACTCAGCTTTGGCCTGCGCCAGGAAGGTATCGACAACGCAGCCCATATTGGCGGTTTGGCAGGCGGTTTAGTCATGGGCTGGCTCCTGGCCCGGCCCTTGAATCAAGAATCTCGTTCAAGCTCCGGTTTTCGCCGGCTGGCCGCCTCGGTGGTTGCAGCGGCCATCGCACTCACCCTGCTGACCATACCCATTGAGCGTACCGGCGAGGTCTTTCGTAGAGAAGAGCAATTCCTTGCAGACTTCAAATGGTTGTCAGAGGAGGAAACACGGCTTACCGCCGCATCCGAGCAGTGGCGGCAGCTTGCAGCCACAGGCATGCATTCCTCGGCCTACCTGGCCGATAAGATGGAAGAAGATATTGTCCGCCCCTGGCAGGCCATTCACGAACGCCTGGCCGCAACCATACTGCCAAAAAATTCGCGGCTGCGCAGCCACCAGGACCTGGTGATGCAATCGGTAACAGAGCGCAGGGATGGTTACCAGCTCTTTGCAGAAGGGGTGCGCACTGAAGATGAAGAAAAGCTGCAAGAAGCGCAAACGTTTTTTACGGCCAGCAACGAAACCATCAAAAAACTACAACAGCTCTCTGCGGATCAATGAATACGATCCTGCTCTTGGCCGAGAAACCTATTGCTCACAGCTAGACCAGAAATACTTGCCTGCGCTGTACGTAGTCACATGCCCAGAATAAAAGACGACTGATTCTTGCCACTGCAAGGTTGGCTGAAACATAATCACCACAGGCGGGTAAAAATCTGCTTAAGACCGGTTGTGGCCAAGGCAGCCAAGACAGTAAACTGCTCCGGTGCAAAGGGTGCGCCTTCCGCCGTGCTTTGCACCTCGATCCAGCAGCCATCGCCAGCCATGACAAAGTTGGCATCCACTTCGGCTCTCGAATCCTCGTTGTAGTCCAAATCCAGAAGGGGCATGCCTGCAACAATGCCTGCGCTCACCGCCGCAACTGGCAGCAATTCGGGCATGGTGACCAACCTCTGCTCCGCAACCATGGCCCTGATGGCTTCGCGCAAGGCCAGGGCCGCGCCGGTGATGGAGGCGCAGCGGGTACCACCATCCGCGTTAAGTACATCGCAGTCCACCCGCAGGGTATGCTGGCCCAGTTGACGCAGATCCACCATCATCCGCAAGGAGCGGCCAATCAGGCGCTGGATTTCATGGGTTCTGCCGCCAATACCGCTCACTGCCTCCCTGCGGCCACGACTGTGGGTTGCCCGCGGCAGCATGCCGTATTCAGCGGTGATCCAGCCCTGCTCCTTGCCAACGAGAAATGGCGGCACCCGGTCTTCCACCGTCACAGCGCAGAGCACCTGGGTGGCCCCTATGCTGATCAGTACCGAACCCTCGGCATGGGGTTGAAAACCGTATTCTATCTGCAGCGTCCGCAGGCTGTTGGCGGCGCGATTGTCCCGGCGCATGATGCTCTCCACAAAAAATCTTTCGAAATGACTAAGCTAACCCAGCATTGTCCGGTTAGGTTTTTGCATGAACAATTTCCTGGTTTTGTTGA
>CAZEIT010000338.1:0-2915 GCA_964512515.1 uncultured Desulfobulbus sp. | reverse complement strand
TACGCTATTTTTTTGCCCATTGTCTCCATGCAATTTCTTAACCGGACATTACTGGGTTTGGCTAGTAAAATGCAGCACCGGTTCCCAGAGCAAGCAGACCCGGACATCATAGATATCGCTTTTTCTAGGCGCGATTGCCACTGTCTCCAGCTCAACTGCAGCCGGATCCCAGCCAGCGCTCTGTTCCTGCACCTTCTGCTGCAGCTCCGCTGCCAGCGCCTCCATCTCCTGGCCCAGCCGCGTCACCTCTTCCTGGGCCAGGAGCACATCCTGCCGCTCTTTCATGAGCTGCCCGGCATTGCGCACACCACGGGCCGATTTGTTGGCCGTGGTGCTGGATATGACCTTTCTCCCTAAAAAAGCGCCCAGAATGGCCGAGCCAACAGAGATGGCGGTTTCCATGCCCTTGGCGCGCACATCGCTTTCCTCCTTGCTCAGCTTGGCTTCGGCCCGTTGCAGCCGGTCCTGCACTTGCTGCTGTTTCTTGGCATAAATCTGTTCCAGGGCGGCCATTGCCGCGTCCTTTTTTGCGGCCAGGGTACTGGCGATCCGCTGCCTGAAGAGCTGTTCCGGCTCATTCGGCGCAGATTCCAGTTCAAGTGATTTTACCCGGAAAATGCGCAAAGATTGGGTGCGGTACAGATGCTCGGCCAGGCGTTTTTCCTCCTCGCCAAAATTTTTCAGCACCTTCATTTCAGGTGGCAAATCGGCAAAAAGTGCAGTCTCTGGTGCTGCACTGGCCAATTGGTCAAGAGCAATAACAAATGGGCTGGCCTGGTCCCAACTTGCTGTTCCCCCCGTCCCAGACACAGGCAACTGCAGCTGAACTGCTGCGACCTGATCAATGCCCCGGCGCTGATCCACATTACGTACCGAGGCCAGGCCCAGCAGCGAGGCCTTGTACTGCTGCTCTGCCTTTGGCATGGGCGCAGGCACGTAGTACTGGGTGATGGTGCCACTGATCAGTGGCTTGGTCGTGCTGTAGGCGGGTGAGTGTTCTGCAGCCGTATTTGCAAAGGATAAGGCTGTCTCGCCTGTGCCTGTTTTTCTGGCAGGATCAAGCCGGGCCAGTTCCACCAGCGATATCGGGCCCTTGAGATACGACATCACCCAGCGGGTGCTGAAGAGCAGCGGTTCATCCCTGTGGGCCGAATAGAGGAGAAAATTGCGCTCTTTCAAACCGGCCAGGAGATTGCGGATACTGTCTTTGTCCAGTTTGGCTGTGCCGCTGCCCATACCAGCCACGACCCGATCCTGATCTTGCCTGGTCTGCAGGCGGCCTACAAACCAGCTGCCGATATTGGCCAAGCCCTTATAGTCCAGGTCAACCGGATTCTGGGTAGACAGCACCACGCCCAGGCCAAAGGCTCGCGCCTGTTTGAGCAAAAGCAGCATCGGCTCCTTGGAGGGCGGATTGGCGGTAGGTGGAAAATAACCAAAGATTTCATCCATGTAGAGCAAGGTACGCAGACCGCTACTGCCCTCCTGCCGCCGCATCCAGTTGATCAGGCGGCCGAGCAAAAGGGTAACGAAAAACATGCGCTCGCCATCGCTGAGGTGGGCTATGGAAAAGATGCTGATGCGCGGTTTCCCTTTATCTGTGTAGAGAAAGTTCTCGATGCGCAGCGGCTCTCCCTGCATCCAGCTTTTAAAGGAGGGGCTGGCAATAAGGGTGTTGAGCTGCATGGCCAGTTCCATGCGCTTGTTCTGCGGATAAAAAGAATCCACCGGAAAGACACCGATTTGAGTAAAGGGCGGTTGCGCCACTGCTGCGATGAGCGCGGCCAGACTCAAGGACTCGCCCTTTTCCCAGGCATGCAAAACAATTGAGGCCAAAAGCACGTGCTCTCGGCTTTTCATGGGGTCTGCCTCAATACCCAGAAGGCCGAGCAGAGAAGAGACCGAGGCATTGACCAGTTCAGTTAAGGTGTCTTTCTCTGCCACAATATCCGGCGGGGGCGCATCCAGACTATCCAGCACCGATACCATGCGGCCTGCCGAACTGCCTGGGCTGTACACCGCAAAATCAGCGCTTTCGCGCATACGGCGTATGCGCTCGCCATCTTGTTGCCAATCTGCCAGCCCTTTTTCCCAGGAGGCAGATGTTTGCTGAGCGAGTTCCGGCACAGTCATGTTTTTGCGGGCTGCAGCGTCAGGGTCGATCCAGGGCTCGAAATCCACAGGTTGCAAGCCAGGGAAGGAGAGGAGCAGATTGCCCATATCTCCTTTGGGATCGATGACAATCGCGGGGATGCGGTCCAGTGCCGCCTCTTCGATAAGGGCAATGCCCAGGCCGGTCTTGCCGCTGCCAGTCATACCGATAATGGCGGCATGGGTGGTGAGTTGTTTACTCTTCAGTAAAAAGGGGGTTGCAGTCTCTTTGCCGCTGGGGCCCATCTCACGGCCAAGGTAAAAGAGATCCAGTTGCTCAAAGGGTTCCGGTGTTGTCATATTCTTCTCCATAGCGCTCAAAACCAATGCCCGGTAGCCGCACATTCTGCTTGTGTATCAGAAAATTAAGCGTTTTTATACTCACGTTACCAAACGACCTGACGGCCAGCCTTTTTGTCGCCGCAGGATAAAATGGGGCTTTTGTCCATGCAACAACATAATCTCTCCTGGCTTTTTTCACTTATACTTGCCGCTCTTTTCGCCATTCCCAACGCGACCGGTCGCTATCAGGCCAGTATGCGGCTCATTGTAGCCTTTGATATCGCAGTGGAGGAAAATCTGCATCGTCCGCCGACACTGCAGCTCTACTACGACAAAGGCGAGGGTTTTAGCGAAAAACATACTATGCGGGTGGTATTGCCGGAAAAAGGGGCTCCTAAAAAAATTCAGGCGCATCTGCCCGTTACCCGCCTGCACGGCCTTCGCTTTGATTATCTCAACGGGCCCGGGAGGGTTGCCATATC
>CAZEIT010000337.1:0-2917 GCA_964512515.1 uncultured Desulfobulbus sp. | reverse complement strand
GCCGCTTTCTCGGGCAATGGTTTGAGCAATGCTGTCTGATACTGTGGTTCCGTGAAAATAGCACCAGCTTTTTTTGCCTTTATGGCCCGCACCAGATCAAGTGCCTCGGCGGCTGAAGGAGCCTGGCCAGGGTGTGCGGCAACCACCGCTACAATCTCCAGGCCCATGTCTCGGGCCAGGTAGTCAAAAACGCCATGTTGGGTGACAATGCGGTGGTTGACAAGTCGTTTGCCCAGTTGCTGAAACTCGGCATCAAGCTCCTTGAGTCTGGCCATATAGACCAGCGCATTGCGCTCATAGAGTGCTTTTTCTGCCGGCACGATTGCAGCCAGACCGCGGGTGATATTGGCCACCTGCTGGGCTGCCATGCGCGGGCTGGCAAAAAGGTGCGGGTTGGGCCCGTTGTGATGCACTTGTTTTTCCTCTGCATGTGCATCCCCGCCATTGCCATGATGATGGTCCATGGCATGTGGATTTTCATGATGGCCCTGTTCCTCGGTTTCGCTGTCCTCACCGGCATAGGCCAATATTTCGCTGATACCGTTACTGCTGTCTATGAGCCGCAGGTTAGGATTGGCGTTTTTCAGAGGTGCTCCCAGAAACTCTTCCAGGCCAAGACCATTGACAATAAACACCTCGGCTCCAGCCAGTTTGTGCATATCCTGCGGGGTGAGAGCATAGTCGTGGGGGCAGCCGAGCTGGGCAGGAATCATCAGCTCTACCTGAAGCTGCTTGCTGCCTGCTGCCACGTTGCGGGTGAACTGGTAAACCGGGAAGGTGCTGACCAGTACCTTAATGGTTGCTGCCTCTTGGGCGCTCACCTGGCGGGGAAGGGCAAACCCCACTGCCAGGATGAGCATGATCAGGGCTGCAATGGTAAGGCGTGCAGATTGAATAATAATGTTCATTGAAGCTGCCTCCAGGAGTTGAACACAGGGTGCGTGAAAATGGGCATGCTCAGCGCGGGTTGATATTGCAAATGCAATCGCATCATGCTTTTTTACCACCGTGACCAAGGCTGTCAAGCACGGAGCGCAAGATACTTTGCAAATTCTGCGCAGGAGCGCTACAAAAGGGGCAGGAGGCCCAAATATGCAGCGAAAAACAGTACAGCGCGAGGCGATTCAGGAGGTTTTTCTCCAGGCCGGGCGGCCGCTCCGCCTGGAAAACATCCTGGAACATGGCCGTTTGCTGGTGCCCAGCCTGAACCAGGCCACTGTGTACCGCAATCTGAAACTGCTGGTGGAAAGCGGCTGGCTCACGCAGGTGCAACATCCAACCCTGGGCGCGATTTACGAACGCTCTGACCGGGAGCATCATCACCATTTTTACTGTAACGCCTGCGACCGCATCTATGAGCTGCCGGGTTGCCCGCTCAATATGGCTGCAACGCCAGAAGGCTTTGTCGTGGAAGGGCATGAAATATTTTTAAGCGGCCTTTGCCCGGCCTGCGTGCGTTAGCAGTTCCAGACTCGTGATTTTTCATACTTTGACTGCATGACGAGGTTTTGCAATGACAGAGATCAACAGACAGTGGTGCGTGGCCGATGCACCGGGCAGCGATGGCATGGCCCTGAGCCGGGCACAGTTTGCCTATTGTGAAACAGAGATTCCGGCCCTGCAGAAAGGCGAAGTTCTGATCCGCAATGTTTATTTTTCCTGTGATCCCATGAACCATGCCTGGGTAAAAGGCATGGGTGATCGTTTCAGCGCGATCCCGGTTGGCAGCCCCATGCGGGGCGGGGTAGCAGGGCGGGTCATTGCGTCGCGCCATCCAGATTTCAGGAAAGGCGACGCAGTAACCGGGTTTCTGGAGTGGAGCGATTACGCCATCACTGGGAGCCTTGATCTGACCGGGACGCCCCTGCAGCGTATTCCCAAGGGTTTTTCGCTGGTCTCTGGCCTGGCCACCCTCGGCATGACCGGGCTCTGCGCCTATTTCGGTGTGGCCGACATCGGCAAGCCCAAACTGGGCGACACCATGGTGGTATCGGGCGCGGCAGGCGCCATTGGCACTGTGGCTGGGCAGCTTGGCCGTATTGCCGGCGCGCGGGTGATTGGCATTGCAGGCGGCCCTGAAAAATGTGGCCTGCTGACCGGGGAACTCGGCTTTGCTGCTGCCATTGACTACAAAGCCGAAGATGTGAACAGCCGTCTTCAGGCCTTGTGTCCAAACGGCATTGATGTTTTCTTCGATAATGTGGGAGGAGCGATCCTTGACTGCGCCCTTGCCAATATGGCTCGCGGAGGCCGCATTGTTATCTGCGGCGGCATCTCGGGCTACAATGCGCCTGCTGCCGGGCTGCACAACCATCTGATGCTGGCCATCCAGGGCTGTACCATGGGTGGATTTTTTTACTTTGATCGGGTCGGCCGTTTTGGCGAAGGGGTGGCGCGTCTGGCCAGGTGGCTCAAGACAGGGGCGATCAAGGAAGTCCTCACTGTTGCCGAAGGCTTTGAGGCCGTGCCTGATGCTGCCCTGGGCCAGTTTGCAGGCACCAACAAAGGCAAACAACTGGTCAAGATTGCCGACGACCCGATGGGCTAATTCCACTTCCCTGTCAAAACGCTACCTGTGCCACTCTATCGGCTGTGGCAATGCTTGCAGGACATGCGCCGGTACGCTGGTGTGGGGCTGTATCGCGCTCCCCATCTCTTTCCAAAATTACTGCTGGATCTGGAAAGAACGGTACCTGTTCTTCACCAAGTTTCCCGCGCCTTTTCATGCGCACTTAATACTGAGTTCACACAGGGCCTGTAGGGTATTCGTACAAGAGAGCAGAGATGCTCTTGCGAATCCACCTTATCCACAGGAGAATCCCATGAATGTGCAAGACACCATCAAGCGGGCTTCAGGCTGCGTGGTACTGAACGAATCGTGAAACACAAGCTCGGACTGCTCAATCTGGCAGAAGAA
>CAZEIT010000336.1:421-2928 GCA_964512515.1 uncultured Desulfobulbus sp. | reverse complement strand
TACATTTTGAAAACTGTAGATGTCGAGGTGGGTGATTATGTGGTAACCGCAGGCTAAGGATGTGTTTTCCCAACTGGCTTGCCGGTAGGGATCGTTTCCAAGGTTTTCCGCCAGCCCCAGGGCATGTTTCATGAAATTGAAGTAAAACCTGCAGTGGATTATCAAACAATTGAACACCTGCTCGTCATAGAAAAACCCAACCTCAGCGAAATTCTCGATCAGCCCGTTCAACCGTAGGATGCGCCGTGGCGTAAGCCGTCAAGCCTGTCCGCAGGGATGAATAAGGCTGCGTACCGATACGACCATGACCACAATCTGTTTTCTTGCTGTTGCCGCTCTGCTCGTCGTTTTGCAGACCACCCTGCTGATGCCCACCCCGGTATGGCTCTTTGCGCCGGATTTCTACTTTATCTTCATCGCCTACCTGGCAAGCCGTTTCACCATATTTCCCGCGCTTTTTCTCATCTATGCCCTTGGCTTGATGCTTGACGTTTTGGCTGGCACCTTGCTGGGCATGTTTTCCTCACTCTGTTTTGTTGGTTTTGCTCTGATCAGGCTTTTTGTCAATAAAATGGTGTACAGGGACTTTCTTTACTCTATCCCATTGATTGCAGTGAGCTTTTTCTTGCTGTCCGCCCTGGTCTATCTAATTTTCGATTTCCTTTATCCGGAGCAGCTTGTTCCCTGGGTGTGGTGGGAGATGATCGTGCGCACCCTGTTGGTGGCTGCCTTTACCTATCCGCTCTTCCGTTTGCTGGACATGGTGTATGCCTACGGTGAAAACACGGTCTTTCCCTGGAAACGGCTGAAGGTGCGCGCAAATAATTCGCCCCGGCGTCAGACCTGATTGGGTCTGGTAGCCTGTGAGTTTGAAGGAGAACGTTTTTATGCAGAGCTTGCGCAGGACAAACCGCCGGCGGCCGGAAACCATGCTCAACGGCGAGCGCCGGAAAGACCAGGGCGTAGTGCCTTTGATGGCGCCGCAGGATGCCGACGAGCTGAAGATCCAGGCCAAAAAAGGGCTGTATGCCCTGGGCTGCATCGTGGCGGCCTTTGTCGTCATCATGGCCAGACTGTATTTCCTGCAAATTGGTCAGGGAGAATATTACGACAAACTGGCTGATTCTAACCGGGTGCGTTATTTGGAAATCATTGCCCCTCGCGGCAATATCCTGGATCGCAAGGGCAGAGAGATGGTAACAAACCGTCCCTCCTTCAACGTCATCTGGCTCAGGGAAAGCAATCAGCTCAGTGATGAGTGGCTGAAAACCCTGACCCGGGTGCTTGGTGAAGACACCTCGACCCTACTCGAAAAAATCAGGAAAATGGTAGGTCAGCCCGGACATATTCCGGTGCGTTTGGCCGAAGATATTTCCTGGGACAAGGTTGCCCAGATTGAAGTCAACCGCATGTATCTGCCGCAGGTCAGCATTGAGGTGGTACCTCTGCGGGTATATCACTACGGTGATCTGGCCTCACACCTGATCGGTTACCTTGGCGAGATCAATCGGGAGGAGCTTGATCGCATGGACAGAACCCGTTACCGCGGCGGGGATCTGATCGGCAAAGCCGGGCTGGAGCGGCTGCGCGAGGCTGATCTGAGTGGTGCCAAAGGGCGGGATTACATGGAGGTAAACGCCCTGGGTTTTGAGCAGAAGAGCCTGAAGGGCGAGCGTCCGGTGCCTGGTAAGGATCTGCAGTTGACCTTGGATATCGATCTGCAGAAAATTGCTGAAGAGGAGCTGACAACCAACAAATTTGCTGGCGCGGTGGTGGCCATGGAAGCCAATACCGGGCGTCTTTTGGCCCTGGCCAGTTCGCCTCCGTTGCATCTGCAGGATTTTGTCGGCGGCATCTCCCGAGCCAACTGGAATGCCATGCTGGAAAATCCACTCCACCCACTGGTGAACAAAATTGTGCAGGGCCAGTACCCTCCCGGTTCAACCTACAAACCCATCACAGCCCTGGCTGGGCTTGCCGAAGGCATCGTCACTCCGGACACCACCTTCTTTTGCCCTGGCTACCACCGCTTTGGCAACCGAGTTTATCGCTGCTGGAAAAGAGGCGGCCATGGCACCGTCAATCTGAAGCGGGCAGTGGCCGAATCTTGTGACGTTTATTTCTACCAGGTGGGACAGAAACTGGGGGTTGACCGTCTGGCCAAGTATGCTCGTCTCTTTGGCCTGGGCAACGAAACTGGGGTGGAGATGGAGCATGAGAAGCCAGGTCTTGTGCCATCCACGGAATGGAAAAGGAAACGCCACAACGAGAAGTGGCATGAAGGCGAGACGCTATCCGTGGCCATTGGCCAGGGCTATAACCTGGTCACTCCCCTACAGTTAACCGTAATGACTGCAGCCATTGCCAATGGCGGCACCATCTATAAGCCAGCCATAGTGGAAAAGGAAATATACCCGGACGGCACTGTGGCGCAAAGCTTCCAGCCCGAGGTACTACACCGCTTTACCGGCCAGGGCCGAAATCTGAAACTGATCCGTGATGGCATG
>CAZEIT010000336.1:0-411 GCA_964512515.1 uncultured Desulfobulbus sp. | reverse complement strand
CATGGTTGAGGCGGTAAACGGTAGACGTGGCACAGGCCGCAGGGCACAGGTGGAGACCGAAGGCATCGTGGTCGGCGGCAAGACCGGCACGGCCCAGGTAGTTCGCCTGAAACAGTATCAACACCTCAAGGAACAGGATATTCCCTACAAGTACCGGGATCATGCCTGGTTTACCTGCTATGCACCGGCAGCAAATCCGGAAATAGCGGTGACCGTGCTGGTGGAGCATGGCCTGCATGGCGGCTCAGCCGCAGCCCCCATTGCCTCAAAGATTATGACGCGCTATTTCAACGAGAAACGGGGGCTTTTGCAGAACGAGGCTGTAGATGCGGTCCTGTTTACACCGCAGATGCTGGATGACGCCAGTGCGGACTATGAACCGGCGGCTGATCCCTCCCAGGGCGAAGTGCC
>CAZEIT010000335.1:0-2933 GCA_964512515.1 uncultured Desulfobulbus sp. | reverse complement strand
GATTAGAATAACCGTCATGATCCGCTCTAGGAACTGGGTAACGGAGCGGGCCGTGATCGAGATCTTGCCTACCCGGAACTGCATGCTCACCGCAGCCGCCACCTTCTGCTCCCATTGGCCGCGCAACAGCGGTTCTATGGCCATGGCTTTTACCGTGGGAATGCCGTGGATGGTTTCCACCAGCATGGCCTGGCGTTTGGATTCCGCCTCGTAGAGCGCATCCAGACGCCGCCGGAAGGGGCGGATTAGCAGGGCAATCACCAGGGTAATCAGGCCGGTGCAAACCAGCACAATGGCAGTCAGCTTGACGCTGTAGAAGAAGAGGAAGGGCAGGAAAACAAAGAGCGAGCTGGCTTCAAGCAAGGTCAGAAAGACACTGCCCGAAAGAAAGCCGCGTATCTTGGCGGTCTGCTGCATGTGCTGAGTGAGCACGCCTGCTGTGATGTGCTCAAAGAAATCCAGGGGCAGGTTGAGCAGGTGGCGAAAGGTTTTGCCGGTTACCCGAAGATCGATCTTATTGGTGGCGTGCAGGAGCAGATAATCCCTGAGAAAATCCAGCCCGGCATTGACAAGCAAAGCTACGCTCATGCCGATGCCCAGAACATGCAGAGTGGTGAAGGCCTGATTTACCAACACCTTGTCGATCACAATCTGGAAAAAGATCGGAGTTACCAGCGCAATCAGGTTGATAAAAAGCACCGCCAGGCCAATATCAAAAAAGGTCACCTTCTGGCGCAGAAACTCCGGCATGAACCAGCGCAGAGAAAAGGGCTGATTCTCGTCGCTGAGTTTGTAGCGGCGTTGAATCAGGTAGAGTTCGCCCGACCAGATGGCAGAGAATTCCTCCTCGCCCATGCGCAGGTGCCCGTCTGTACTTAAAGGGTCATAGAGACCGATTAGGGCTTTCCCTTCCCGATCTTTCCCCATGCCCGCCAAGACCACATGGCGGCCGTTTTTTAACCGGGCCAGGGCTGGCCAGGCCTTTTTCAACTTGCTAAGATCCAGCCAGGACATATGCAGGGCCTTTGCCTGCAAGCCATGGTCTTTGGCGATGCGCAGCAGGATATTTTTAGGGATTTCCCTCCGGCTTAAGCCATACTCGTGGATCAGGCGATCCTGGGTCAACTCAATCTTGTGCTCGCGCGCAATCAGGGAAAAGCAGATCAGCGCGGTGTTAATCTGCTCAAAAAAGAGGATGCCGCCTGTCCAGAGCTGCCAAAACTCTTCCAGGCTCAGCTGTGCTTCCTGGCCTCCGGGGGCATTGAGAGCAGGGGTGAGTAAACTGAGCTGGCCGCTGCTCTTATTCATACTGGTAAGAACTTGGTAGCTGCCGTTTTTCAGCTCCACAATCACCGGTAGACGGCTGGCCAGCCCTGGCAGTTGCTCCTGGTTTAAACGGGCTACCTGGGGCCGCAAACCTGCCTGCCGTGCCGCTGCCAGCACCTGCTGAAAAAGCTGTTTGCGGTCTGCCACCCCTGCGGCCTCATGAAGAACAGAAAGCGCCGCCTCAAGCCCTGACTCATCCAGCACCTTGGCGAGATACAGGCAACAGGCCAACAGGCCAGATTGCGCAGGAGGCGTTGCCGGCGGAGCTGGTGCAATGCTGTCACTCATGGGGCAAGCTTACAGATATTGGCAGGCGAAAAGGTTTGAAGCCCACATTAAACTCCTCTCTGGGAAATACGCCAACGAATGCTCCAGGGGTGCGGCCCAATATAGGGCTGATTGCAGTTCCATGGCAAAGGCATGCCAATAACAGCATCAGTAAATGCTTGCAGGAGCATTGTAGTCCGCCTCGCGTTGCATTGGCTACACCATTTTACTCGTATCTTGATGAGCAAGTGAGATTACAGGGGTATAAAAAAACCCGGCACTAAGGCAAGCCTTAATACCGGGGAAAAGGGATGAAAATCAATGGTAATGTTCCTTATCCAACCACAACAAAGTCGCTCGCCTTCACCTCGGGCTTGTTGGTGAGGGTGGCAAACTGCACGGCCACACCCTGGCCATTACCGTCGGCATCATAGAGGAGCGCGCCGGTGGTGGTGTTGTAAAGGATGTAGTCTTTGTCATCCAAGGCAGAGCCGGTGGCATTGGCGGCAAAAAGACTGTCTGAGAGCGCTTCGCTTTCCGGTAAAGCTGCAAAGATGGACTTGCTTAAATGCAGCTTATCCTGCCCAGAGGTAAAATCAGTGATGCGGTCAATATTAGTCTCCGCCTCAAGGGTGTCGGCAAAGAAAAAGATGTCATCGCCCGCCCCGCCAGCAAGCGTGTCATTGCCTGCGCCACCAGCTAAGGTATCATTGCCGCCTTCACCCTGTAGGGTGTCATTGCCAGCACCGCCTTCCAGCAGGTCATTGTCGTTGCCGCCGTACAGATTGTCATTGCCTGCCTCGCCAAGAAGATGATCGTCGCCGCCAGCGCCAAACAGCCGGTCGTTCCCGCCGCCTCCGGCAAGGATATCCTTAATCTCATCATTGCCGCTCAGATCTTCAGCACCGGCTGTGCCGTTCACCGCCTTCTGCTCCAGCAGCTCCTGCCAGCTCAATGCTGTGCCGTCGGCAAACCTGATCCCGTCAACCCGCTGAGACGCAGCATAGTACCACCAGCTTGACAAGGTGAGCTGATCGCCACCAGCGCCTACCTTCATCACCAAGTCATAGTTACCGGATTTATGCAGCGACAAATCCGACAAGGCGATCCCTGCGCCAAAGGATATGATGTTATTACCGGCTGCATCATCGGCAGCTATTACATCCTGACCATCGCCAAGGTTGAACTGGAACACATCATCGCCAGCACCACCATAGAGCACATCATTGCCGGTACCACCAACTAAGGTATCATTGCCGCCTTCGCCGTACAGGCTGTCATCACCTGCCTCGCCAAAAAGATGGTCATCGCCGCCAGCGCCAAACAGCCGGTCGTTCCCG
>CAZEIT010000334.1:0-2935 GCA_964512515.1 uncultured Desulfobulbus sp. | reverse complement strand
TAAACGGCCCAGTCCCTGGCCGCCGTGCACCAGCTTTTCAATGCGCACAGCTTTGCGCATCGGGCTTTGCTCAGGAGTTTTCCTCGTTTTCATACGCGGGCGATAATCAGGCTCAACTGCAGTTCTGCCTGTTTGCCAGGGTTTGCAGCAACATGGGAATACGAAGAATGGTGTCCCGGTCTTTCTGCTGTTCAGGCTCAGAGAGCTGTCGCCACGGCACTATGGATGGATGCAGACGGCACAGGTTATCGCGCGTGGGCCCATAGCTCCATCCTGCAAGCAGGCGCTGGGCCACCCAGCGCTCATGCTCGCTCTGGGCGAGTGCCTCGATTGCATCGGCAGGCAGGCTGATCTCTTGGGGATGATCCAGCGCATCAAGACAGCCAAGTTGCGCCAGCTTGAAGGGCAAATGATCGGCCTGGGCGCGGTTGGCATCCTTGGCGTCTTCAGGCAGGGCCTCCCAGGAGGTTTGATAAACACTGCTTTCACTGGCGCTGCTTGCACGCAGTTGCGCCAGATAATCCTCGTGCATAGTCCTGGCCAAACAGTCTTGCGTGGTGAGGGTGATCATTTCCATGGTACAGACCGAGGCAAGACTGCCATAAAAACGCAGACGCGGATGAGTCTCTTGTCGCAACTGCAGTAACGCGCTCAAACCCTTGCCCGTTTCATTGCGGGTGTAAAGGACAAAATCCTGGGCCGGAGTGGCGTGCAGAATATCAAGAGCTGCGGCAAGTCCCCCGCCATTTTGCTCTGCGCCAAGGACCAGGAGTTGGATGCAGGTCGGATCCTGGTTCAGGACATGCATGTCCAAAAATGCACGGTGATTGCCCCGGTAGGGTAGAAAGTGCAACGGCAGGATATTCGCTGCTCCCGGATAAGTTTGAAGAAAATCCTGCTCGGCCCGCTCAGGATCGGCTGCCCCCACCAGCAGCCTGATGCCGCCTGCAGGATGCAGATGCAGCACCTGCAGGGCCTGGAACACCAGCGCCCTGGAGAGCTCGTCCCAACCGAGAAAGATCAGGCAGAAGCTGGTTTTGCCCGCAGCCAGCTCAGTGGCATATGTGCGGACAAACTGATGAAAAAACTGCCGGCTCAGCATGTGGTGCAGGTTGAAAAAATGCAGGCGCAAGCCGCTTTCCGCCTCGGGATGAAAAAGGGCGGATTGCTGCACCAATTGAGTCACCCGGGCATTACCCAAATGGAGGTAACAATCCAGTGGATCACCCAGGCGTTTGTGGCGCAGATTGGCATGCAGGGTCTGCATAATGGCAATGGACAGTTGCTCATCGCTCAAAAAACTAATCAATCTGCTCGCCTTGCCAATACCCGCATCCTTCAGTGTCTCTGCATCGGCGGCATTGCCGAATACCGCCAGATGCCCCCGTCTGCGTACCTGGCGAATATCGGGGTGGTCTCGCTTGTGTTCGATCACTACCGCAGTTTCTCCGTAATTTTTTTTCAAATCATCAAGCAGTAACTTTCCCTTGCCATGCATGCCCACAATCAGAGTGGGCTGTCGCTTAAAAAGTAACCTGAGCTGGGTGTAGTGTTCAAAAAAGAACTGCTCCACCACCTTAAAAAGACCAACCAGCAAGACACCGGTGGCCAGCACCTTTGCCACCACAAGCTGCCAGGGTAATTCCCGGCTGGGAAAGGATGCTCCTGCCGGATCATTACCCATAACCGCCTTTACCGTACGCAATAGTTTCTCGGGTAGATTGAAGGGGGCATTGCTCTCCGGCATGTAGATACTCATGCCCACCCAGCTGCAAACAAGCAGCACCAGGGTAAAAAGGAGGGCGACAATGCTTTTCAGGCGTGGTGATGACTGGATCATGGCTCTTTGATGCGTTGAAGATTGGCTTCGCATTGGTCTAGCAGTTCCTGACACTGGGCCGGACACGCTGATTGAGGCAGGCCCGCAATCTGCAGGCGGGTCCTGTGCATGAGCTTATCGGCGAGAAAGGCTGTGGCTGGGGTGCGGCTATAGTATTCGGCCATGGCCGCCCTGGCCAGGGGATGATTGCGCCAGAGCGAGGCGAGAATGCGCAGGCCAGATTCATCCTTTATGGGCGCATAGGCTCTGAGATAATCCACTACGCTGCGTGCGCTTTGCGGGCTGAGGCTGCGACTGTATGGACTCTGCAGATACCAGTTTGCGCGCTCGTTTGCCGCAGGCACCGTGATGATTGCCCCGGTTTGGGGTGCATAGGCCTTGCCATATACCTGCTCCAGGTCTGTAGCCAGTTCGGCTGGCGCCGGCATGTCATCGTCGGGCATAGTCCAAACAGTTGCCAGGCTACTTTCTGCCACCACGCTCATGGTAAAAAGGCGGGATTCATCCAGCGGCAGCTGCAAGATATCCAGACGGTTGCTCAGCGCCAGCGGCACGGTCAGGGGCAGGCCAGTGAAGGCGTCATAAAACATGACGCCGGTTTCGGCGCGTATCGTTGACTGCTGGGTGGTGATGATGCGCTTGCCATCGGCTGAAAAGCGGAAAAACTTGCTGATAGGATCCAGAGGAATGGGCTGGCCTACGGCCTGCTGCTGGTGCACATCCCAGAGCCGCACCTGATTGGTGCTATTGGCCAGGGCGATCATGCTGCCATCGGCACTGATATCGCCAATGGGATTTGCGCCAGTACTGGGAATGGTAAAGAGTCGCTGATAATCCTGGGTTGCAAATATCTCCGCCGAATCGCTGCCAAAGGCGAGCAGGAGGCGGCTGTCGCCGGTAAAACGGGCGCTGAGCAGGTTGCCCTCTCCCTGGTGCAGCACCATACCGCTTTCCATGCTGTCCACATGCCATTTACCATCTGGATGCAGGAAGAGAATCAGTTTGAAATCCGGAGATGGCATGAATTTGACCTTGGCATCAGCAAGGGGAATGGTGGCGAGTTGATTGCCGCTGGCAATCTCCCAGATGGCCAGC
>CAZEIT010000333.1:0-2945 GCA_964512515.1 uncultured Desulfobulbus sp. | reverse complement strand
TTCCATTTACAGTATCTTTAACATCTCCCTGGGTGTTTTTCTGGTACTCAATGCCCGCACCTTGGGGGCGATGTATCTGGTCAACAGTATTGCCCTTGGAGAAGCGTCCGCAATGGAGCAGCGTCTACGCACAGCCTGCGGTAGAAACTGCATCTATTCCCTGCCCTTCTTGCTGATCGTGGTGTTGTTCCTCTTATTGATGCCCGGTTACGGCATTGTTGACGAGCAGGGCACCATTGCCATGGTGAGCTTCAAATACCTGAAAAATTTATTTGCCAATCCTTGGCTGCTGCTCTTTCTGCTAGCAGGACTGGCGCTTGAATTGTACGGCGTATGGCACACTTGGAAGGGCCTCAACAAGGGTATCTGGTTTGGGGGGCTGGGAACGGTTCTGGTTGGGTTAACCGTGCTTTTGCTGCCTGCGTACAACAACACCTCTTTCTACCCCTCCAAGGTGGATCTGCAATCTAGCCTTACCATCTATAACGCCTCATCCAGCCCCTACACCCTCACGGTGATGACTTATGTTGCCTTGGGAATTCCTTTTGTACTGGCCTACATAGCCTATGTGGGGTGGTCCATGGACAAAGGAAAAATTCGCCTGGATGATGCGACTGACCAAACGGCGTATTGATATTCGTAATAATTTTTCCACACCTTCTGGTAATGCAAGTAATATTTGTTACCACAAGGTAGCAATAGACATAAGGAGCCAACTATGACTACCATGAGTATCATTATATCGATCGGCTGGGTTGGAATCCTGGTTGTATCGTACTTTGGTGCAGTATACCTGTTAAAGAAATTCAACCTATACTCGCTCCAATTCGAATTCAAAGATAAAATCTAGGAGGCTATGAAAACGCGACGTAGGTGCACGTACAGGCACTCAGAGAAGCGTTTCCAAAGCCGACACAGGTAACATTTGATATGGAATTGGAATAACACCGTTCGTTTCGACATTCATCTACTCCGGGTAGCGCCGTTAGCAATACGGTGTTACCCATTTTTCATGGCACTCACGACGCTTCAAATAACAAAATGGATTGATGGAGGACATCATGACTACAGAACAGTCAGGCAACACAGCCAAGCCGCTCATGTACCGGAAAATTCGAGACTCCCATCCGCAAATTATCGCACAGCTTGAAGCGCTCGGCCAGTCCGTGGCTCAGGCAGGGCCAATCTCCAGAAAGGATGGCCACCTTATTCAACTGGCCGCAGCTGCAGCCATACAATCTGAAGGATCGGTGCATTCCCACGCCAGGAGAGCGCTTGAAGCTGGAGCCAGTATTCAGGAGATCGAACACAGCCTGCTGCTTTTGGTCTCGGTGATCGGCTTTCCCCGGGTTGCGGCTGCTTTGTCCTGGATCAGTGATGACAGCGTGGGCGCATAGGCTGGATACTTCTTTTGCTGCACAGGAGTTGACAGATTCGTTTGCAATTCTATAATTTGTTCGTTTGTAGTACCGTTATTTATCCTTTTCTGCTTCTTACCGGAGTTTAGCCATGCCCATCTATGAGTACGAATGCGATCAGTGCGAAAAAACCTTTGAAGCCAGGCAATCCATCAACGACACCCCGCTAAGTACCTGCCCTGACTGTGGTCAGCCTGTGCGCAAACTTATTTCCGCTTCATCTTTTCTCCTCAAGGGCGGTGGTTGGCATGCCGATGGATACAGCAATGCCAAACCGACTAAAGAGTCTTCATCAGAATCTGCCCCGGCTGCACCGCCCTGCCAGGGCGGCTCCGGCTCCTGTACCCATTGTCCGGCTTCCTCCTGAAGCCATCATTTGCCCGGAGCCTGGCCTCTGCACTCCTTGGCAGGCTCCACCAGCACTACATTAATGGAGATGCCCATGGCTCAGTCAACCGCTACTCGCATCCACCACCGTACTCAAACACCATTACTGCTGGTGGCATTATGTGTCCTTGTCCCAGCCTTTGTGCTGACAGGCTGCTCCAGCGCCTATTACAACACCATGGAAAAATTCGGCGTGCACAAGCGCGACATCATGGTGGATCGGGTCAAAGAGGCGCGGGATGCACAAACAGAAGCCAAGGAACAATTCAAGTCTGCCCTGGAGCAGTTCACCGAAGTGGTGCAGGTCAAGGGTGGCAATCTTGAAGCCCAATACAAGAAACTCAACAGCGAATACGAGCGCAGTAAGGCCAAGGCCGATCAGGTGCATCAGCGTATAGATGCGGTAGAATCGGTCTCCGAGGCGCTCTTCAGGGAGTGGAAGGCGGAGTTGCGGGAGTATGCCAATGCCTCCCTGCGTCAGGACAGCGAACGCAAACTGGAAACCACCCGGCGTCAGTACGAGCAGTTGATTACCGCCATGAAACGGGCTGAAAGCAAAATCCAGCCGGTGCTCACTGTTTTTCATGATCAGGTGCTTTATCTCAAGCACAATCTGAATGCGCAGGCAATAGCTTCCCTGCAGGGTGAGATGCTCAGCTTGGAACGCACTGTGGATCAGCTTATTCGAGAGATGGAAGAATCGATCCGCGAGGCAGATATCTTTATCACCCGCTTGCAGCAGAGCTGATTTCATTCTTTCTTTCTTTTATTGTTTTCAAAACCCGCTTTGTTGACCACCATCAAGGCGGGTTTCCTTTTTCAAACCTTGCCGTAAGCATTTTCCACCCTTGCCTTGCAGCGAGGCAGAATTATCTGGTACCGGTGCAATACCTTTCTGCAACTTCTCCTTTTTATTCTTTTCATCTCGCGTGCACACCTCAAGTCCTTCAATTGTCACCCTGATCACTGATTTTGGCTGGCAAGACGTCTATGTGGGCCAGCTGAAAGGCAGGCTTCTGCAGGTATGCAGGCATATCCTTCCTATTGATCTCAACCACGCCATCCCTTCTTGGGATATTGCGGCAGCAGCCCGTTGCCTTTACGACTCCTACTCCTTCTTTCCTTTGGGCAGCATACATC
>CAZEIT010000332.1:0-2956 GCA_964512515.1 uncultured Desulfobulbus sp. | reverse complement strand
TAACAGATGCGCGGCAGAGGCTGACCGGCAAGCGGCTCCAATAGACGCTGCCCGCCAATACGGGTACGTAAATTCACCCGGCCTGGCCGGCCATTGGTCACCCGGCCAATGCACACGGCATCCGCGCCCTCAGCCATACCGCGCATGACAGCCAGCGCCTGATCCTGCACCTCTGGGCCGCAGATGACAATGCACTTGCCTTCATTGGCCAGGTAGAGCGGGTCAAGGCCAATCAATTCGCAGGCAGTCGCCACTGCCGGACGAATGGGCAGATATTCCTCGTCTACTTCAATCTCCACAGCAGAAGAGCGGGCAATCTCGCATAAAGTGGTGGCCAAACCACCCCTGGTTGGGTCGCGCAGCACATGGATGCCGTCTTCAACCTCATCCAAAAGAGCCGCCACCAGGCGATGAAGCGGCTGGGTGTCGCTGTGCAGATCGCCGCCCACTTCCAGGCCAGCCTGGGCAGTCATGATGGTAATGCCGTGATCAGCCAAGGTGCCGGAAAGAAGAACCAGGTCTCCGGGCCGCGCATTGGTGCCTGAGATGAATACCCGGTTTGCTACCCGGCCAATACCAGTGGTGTTGATAAAGATACGATCAGCCTTGCCCCTGGGCACCACCTTGGTATCACCAGTGACTACGGCCACGCCTGCCGCTTCCGAGGTTTCGGCGACCGAGGCAATGAGCTGCTCCAACTTGGCCAGTTCAAAACCCTCTTCCATGATCAGCGCCAGACTCAAGGCAATGGGCCGAGCTCCACGCATGGCCAGATCGTTGATGGTGCCATGCACTGCCAGTTTACCGATATCGCCACCCGGAAAAAAAAGGGGATCAACCACATAACTGTCGGTAGAAAAAGCGAGCTGGCCGGAAAACCCCTCCAAAAGGGCGCAGTCCTCAAGGTGTCTGAGCTGCGGACAGCGCAGGTATTTGAGAAAGAGGCCACTTATCAGCTCCTGGCTGACCAGGCCGCCACTGCCGTGATCAAGGGTAATGCGTACAGGTGAGCTCATCTCGTCTCCATGCAGTGATAAATGGCAAAAACAGGTCTACAATTCATGCGCGGCCCTTTTCTTCGCCGTGTTCGCTAGATCTGTCGCTGTATCTGTAATATGCAGCGCAGGTGCCCTCGGTGGAGACCATGCAGGGGCCAACCGGGGAAATTGGCGTGCAGGCTCGGCCATAGAGCGGGCACTCGGACGGCTGAATCCTGCCCTTGAGCACAGAACCGCAGCGGCAGCCGGGTGGGTCTGCTACCTCTGTAGCACTGAGCTGAAAGCGCTGGATAGCGTCAAATTGCTGATACGCCTTCTTCAAGGCCAGGCCGCTGCCTTCAATACAGCCAAGCCCGCGCCATTCACTGGCCACCTCTGTGAAGACAAGGGCCAGGAGGGCTTGGGCGCGGTTATTGCCTTTTTCAGTGACCACGCGTGAGTAGCAGTTATCAACCCGCTTCTCTGTGCTGAGCTCTTGTTGCAGCAAGGCCAGAAGACCGGCCAGGATATCGGCCGGCTCAAAACCAGCCACGGCGCAGCCAAGCCCGTAGCGTTCAACCAGGGGTTGATAGGCGGCAGTGCCAATAATGGCGCTGACATGGCCAGGGCAGAGCAGGCCGGATAGCTGGAGTTCCGCATCGCCCAAAAGCTGCATGAGCACCGTGGGCATGGTTTTGGCCAGGGGGATAATGGAGAAATTATCCAAGCCGCGCTGCTCGGCAGCCAGCACCGTGGCGGCAATGGTGGGCGCGGTGGTCTCAAAGCCAATTCCAGGGAAAACTACCTGAACATCTGTCTTGTTCTGGGCAAGTTCAAGCGCATCCATGGGTGAATAGACCACCTCAACCTGGGCTTCACCCCGGGCGCGCGCATCTGCCAGCGAGCCGTGACTCCCCGGTACCCGTAAAAGATCGCCAAAGGTGGTAATGATTACGTCCGGCTGGTGCGCGGCCTGCACACATAAATCAATATGGCCTGCCGGTGTGACACAGACCGGGCAGCCCGGCCCAGATAGCAGGGTTATGTTTTGGGGCAGCAGAGAGCGGATACCATGACGGAAGATGGCGACGGTGTGCGTGCCGCAAACCTCCATGATCCGCACCGGCCTGGAGATGGCGCCGCTTGTGCGGTGGATTTCCTCAAGCAGTACGCTACAGACCTCCCGCTCGCGGAAAGGATCATCCAGATTCATTTTTCCATGACTCCAGGCAGACGGCCCTGTTTTTCCAGGGATTCGGCCATCTGGCGCATAAGCGCGAGATTACATTCGGCCTCTGCAACAGTCAGGCTGCGGATGGCAAAGCCTGCATGGATAATTACATATTCGCCCAACTCCGGGATACGGTCCACCATTTCCAGACGGATCTCCTTGCGAATGCCCGCACTTTCCACCACCGCCACCTGCGGTTCTATCCCGTCTTCACTGCGCAGGGACACCACCTGCATGGGTACGGCTAAACACATGGTTCATCTCCTATGTAGTAGGCCTGGCCAAGGGCAATGCCGCCGTCATTCATGGGGATCTGGCTGCCGCTAAAAACCTTTAGGCCATCTGCGGCAAGGCCGCTGTGCAACATTTCAAAAAGGATTTTGTTCTGCATACACCCGCCCGCAAGCACTATTTTCGTCAGTCCAGTTTCCTCGCGGAGTTGCGCTGTCACCATCCGGCAGGATTCGGCCAGCCAGTGATGAAAAGCCCAGGCAAGAGCTATTGTTGCTTGCCCTGCGGCAAGGTGTTTCAGCAGGCTTTGGCTCATGGCTCTGGTGGCGATGCGGCGGATACTATCCGTTTTTTCGATGCTTAGCGGCAACACTACACTGTTTCCCCCAGATCGTGCAAGAGAGGCGTGCGCCTCAAGCAGCATAGCAGCCTGCCCTTCATAGCTGCTCTGCAGACAGAGCCCGAGCAAGGCGGAGACCGCATCAAAGAGGCGGCCAGCACTGGAACTGGATGGGCA
>CAZEIT010000331.1:0-2957 GCA_964512515.1 uncultured Desulfobulbus sp. | reverse complement strand
TCAACAAAACCAGGAAATTGTTCATGCAAAAACCTAACCGGACAATGCTGGGTTACGCTATAAAAAGAAGTGTCTGCGTCATCAGTGCGGGAACACTCCTGAAAATAGTCGCGCAAGGCGTCCAAGGCCCATTCCTGATAGTCTTTGAGCGCAAACATCAATCCACCTTCAATTCATAAGGAATCTGGCGAAAAAGTATACTTTCCTGGTTCAGTCGAACCAGCCCCACCCGGCAACTTGTGCCATATACCACTTTCGGGCCGTCATGGGGCGGCAGCCCGGCAAGAACGGCACGGGTAAGGGCATTGCCGCCCTGCGGTGTTTTATCGCCTAAAATGCCGTTGTAGAGCAAGTACACAGCAGTATTGTTGTGTATGCCGATTAAAGGGGATTTCCCGGTCACATCATCCGGTAAAGGAAGGCCGGTTTCCTTGAAAAAGACGAAGCGGGCCAGATCTATAAAAGTAACTGCTTGGGCGATCTGGCCGGTACTGTTAAAAAGGGTTTCGCCAAGGAAGCAATATTTGAAACCATCTCCAAGACCGGGCACTTTAGCCTCGGAAGAGACTGTTTGTCCCTGCTTTTCATGCCCCTCAACAACAGACTTGATTCGAGGTCTTGTAACCGTACTGCAAATTTCCTTATCCATTTCAATAAGAATACATCTTCTAGCCCCTCCATCCTCCTTGTTTTGCGCCAGCACAGCTTGGCCTGTTGTGCCGCTTCCGGCAAAGCTATCCATGATGATGGAATCTTTATCCGTGGCAATCTGAATGATTCGACGGATAAGATTAACCGGTTTTGGGGTGATGAAGACTGAAGCCGAATCTTCAAACTCAACAAGGGAGAGCAACTCTTTCTTGGCGTCTTGGGTATGGCCTACATCTTTGTACGACCAGAGAGTTTGAGGAACTACACCTTGTTTAACCTCAGATAAAAATCGTTTAATAGCGGGTATGTTGTTACCATTCTTCCCCCACCAAATCCGGTTATCCTTGTCAAGCTCCTTGAACTTTGCTTCAGAAACCCGCCAGTATGAGCCTTTTGGGGGGCCTGATATAATCCGCCCTGAAGGACAAACAACGGGATATGTTCCAGCACTGTAAGGATTCCTGGCGGTCAAGTTATCAGGTTTCCATACACCCCCTTGGGTCGTTATCAGGATTCTTGTATCTCCTATCAGCTTCTTCGCTTCTTGGAATGGGATTGGGGCACCATGTTTCCCCGTTCTTGGCGTATACGATTATGAAGTATGGGTCTTCCGAAAAATGTTTCGCTGAATTTTTTGGGGCATAGACCTTTTGCCAGATGATGGAAGCTATGAAGTTCTTTCGACCAAAAATTTCATCCAACAGGAAGCGCAAAGACGCCGCTTCATTATCATCAATGCTGATAAAAATAACCCCGTCTTCCCTCAAGAAGTCTTTCAGTAAACGAAGGCGGGGATACATCATGCACAGCCATTTGTCATGGCGAGAAAGGTCTTCAGCTTCAAGCCCCACCACATTCCCCAACCATTCCTTTATCTCCGGGCTGTTTACATTGTCGTTATACACCCACTTTTCATTGCCTGTATTGTACGGCGGATCGATGTAGATGCACTTCACCTGCCCGGCGTAATAGGGCAGCAGGGCTTTCAAGGCCAAGAGGTTGTCGCCCTGCACCAGCAGGTTACCGCTATCCGGATCGCCCACCGATAAGTCAGGGTCGCATTTGAGTAGGTGAAGCGGCACTTCCTTATGGTGATTCACCACGGTCTTTTTACCGATCCAGTCCAGTGTAGGCATTACAACTCCTTAAAAGAACAGAGAAACAGAGGACAGCCTTGCTGCGTGCCGCTCTACGGGGAAGGCTAAAAACAAGGAATAATCTGCGCCATGCATAACCATAATGTACGGTTACACCAAGGAGCCTAGAGCGATTTCCCGAAACCGGATCATTCTCACAATTACCCTATTATACGGATCTTTTACTAAAAATCCGAATAGTTATCCTTTGTTGCTTTGGGGAAAAATTCCGCTTCACGGTGCAAGTCGGCTTCCAGCCCTAATCGCTGTGCCATAATGCCGCATGAGAGGTCATGAGCACAATCCGCTGCGCGCCTCAGGCGGTCAAAGGTCTTCCAGTGCATATTTTTCGGTTTGTTCCATATCGGCATGAAAAGATTGCTATCCGCCTCCAGCCGCTGACGTATCTTCCGGGCCTTTCTTATGAGCCGGTCAATCTTGCCTTCCTGCTGGCAAGTATATGCCAGGCCACAGCAAAGACGACAAAAGAAATACTTCCCCGTCCCATATAAAACAGCAACACGCCTCCGGCACTTGGGGCACAAGAACCACTGCCTCTGGCCACCATAGTGGCAGGGTGTCTGGTCGAGGGTAATGCTTTGCTCCACCCGTTCCGGTTTACCCTTATTGAAGCTGTACCGGTAACGTAAGATCATTTTTCCCACTTCCATCCGGTAGCCAATGGAGCCGGTCTGAGTGCCACCTCGTGACCATGACAGTGAGCCGGCAGCACCAGGCTGTAGAAATCCTTGTTTTTTAAGCCACCGAATATCTATCCGGTGTTGGCTTTCCGTGGTGGTTTTGCTTCCTTGGCTACACCATCTTCCTGAACCATAGCCACCCATTTTTCACCGCAACTTGATTTTCGAAATCATTAGGCAAATGGCACCCTTTTATCTTTCAAAGCCTGAGGGCTAGGCCTTGGTCTCGCCCTGCCAGTGGGAGCGCTCCACCCGGTCGTATTGCCTGGCAAGGTTCATGATGGTACGGGCCGCGCCACGTGGCAGCACCAAGGCCCCACCCTCCAGCCGCCAGAAGTACAGGAACCGGTCAGCCAGGTCGAATCGGCGGCCCAACCGTTCAGCTTCCAGGGCCTTCGGGTTCTCCATGGTGAACAGCCTGGTCAGCTTCGTGTACAGCGCGGGCGGATAACCGGACAGCCGGATTTCG
>CAZEIT010000330.1:0-2957 GCA_964512515.1 uncultured Desulfobulbus sp. | reverse complement strand
ATGCTCGCAAGGTGTGCCGAGTATACGTGCTCGTCGCATTTGCCTCGCCTCCTTGATATATTTACGTTGATCTTGAAATGGAATAACCCTTCATTACAGCAGAATGCCGCGTCCACAGGCCGACCTGCACCCTTAAAAGAACTTCAGGGTTTGGACAGATTATGAACGCCCACTCACAGCCTGCAAGCCGGAAAAATCTGCCCCTGATCGTACATAGCGACAGCAGTCGGGCCTGGGGTGGGCAGGAGATACGGGTGCTCACCGAACTACGCGAAATGCGGGCGCGTGGCTGCCGGGTGGCCCTGATTGCCCGGGTGAATGCACCGCTGGTGCAGCGCTGCAAGGATGCAGCCATTGCCGTATACCAGATGCCGGATTTCAACAAACTCAAGCCCGCCACCTGGCTGCTTCTGCGCCAGCTTATCCGCAGACTCAGGCCCATGGTCCTCAATACCCATTCCTCTGAAGATTCCTGGATGGCCGCGCCTCTGGCTCGCCGCGCTGGCGTGCCGCTGGTATTGCGCACCCGGCATGTGTCTGCGCCGGTGTCGTCAACGCTGAGTTATCGCTTTCCCCATGCCATTTTGGCCTGCAGCGAGGCCATTGCCGGTCAGCTCGTCAGTCAGGGGTTGCCCGAGGATAAGATCAGCGTGGTGCCCACCGGCAACGATGCCGCCCGCTTTCAATTTGCAGCGGCGCGGCGTCAGGAAATGCGCCACCGCTATGGCTTGGACGATACTGACATCCTCGTTGGCAATGTGGGGTTTCTGCGAGGCTACAAGGGGCATGCTTTTATTCTTGATACCCTGGCCGAGCTTGCGCCAGTCTACAAGGTGATGCTGGTGGGAGATGGCGAACTGCGCGGTGCTTTGCAGGAACAAAGCAAGCGACTGGGTCTTGCGGACCGGGTCATCTTTGCCGGGCACCAGGAGCGACCCGAGGACTATTACCATGCCTTTGATCTTTTTTTCTTTTCTTCCCACGCCGCCGAAGGGGTCTCCCAGGCCCTGGTGCAGGCGCTGCTCAACGGTTTGCCGGTTGTATCCTGCCATTTGCCTTCCAATGAAGAGGTGCTGCAGGGTGTGACCAATAGCCGCCTGGTGCAACATGGCGACGTTAAAGCCGCTGCAGGGGCTTTGCGCGCCCTTGCACCCTTGCCCCGGCACGATCCACAGGCCCTGGCTGCCCAGCATGCTGCCATCAATGCCCGCTACGGCCTGCCCGCCATGATGGAGCGCCTTGCCGCCGTCTATGCTCGCCATGGAATAATCCTGCCATAAGCAGGCAGGATTATTCTTGTTTGTTTTGCCTGTTTTGTACTGCAGAACATTCGCTGATGCTTCTTCTCCAGGCCCTGCTCACCGGCAAAATGGTTCTCGGTGCTTTGGATTTGGGCCAGTCAATTCTGCAATCTGGGTGGCTCCAAATTGGGTAACCAGCTTGACCAATTCACGGGATTTGGTCTCTGCAATTTTTGCACGATTGGTATCTTTGTTTTTTTAGCGTCGTAACTTGATGTTATTCTATTTCCAGAACAACGTAAATGTATCAAGGAGGGCAGGTAAATGCGACGAGCGCGTACACTCGGCACACCTTGCGAGCATTTACCAAAGCCGACACAGATAGAATTTTGATCTGATAATAGTATTAAGACGCTTTTAGTTCTGTTGCTTTAGCTATGACCCATATTTGATTTAGGGTTGAAAAAAACGGCGGCAAAGTTTTGCGTAAGCTCGCAAAGCCTAGGCCGCCGGTTGTGTGTTTTTTGAAAAAATTTGCTGGCTGTTACAAACTCTGTTCTTGCTGAATCTTGCCCTGCAGGGAAACCACAGCATATTTCACCGGAAAGCTGGGCTTGGCCGCATCAAGGGCGCGTTTGATAATCTGCAGCATGGAGTGGCAGCAGGGCACTTCCATGATCAGGATGGTGAGCGACTTGAGCTTGCGAGTGCGGAAGATTTCGGTGAAACGCTCCACATACAGTTCCTGATCGTCAAACTTGGGGCAGCCCATCATCACTGTGCGGCCCTGGATGAAATCCTGGTGCAGGTTGGCATAGGCCAGGGCGGTACAGTCGGCTGCCACCAGGAGATCGGCATTTTCAAGAAAAGGTGCAGTGGGCGGAATCAGACGGATCTGCACCGGCCAGTGGCTAAGCGCTGAACCTGACTGGCTGGGCCTGAGCGTGTTGGGCGTATTGGCGCTTTGGCAAGAGCCTGATCCTGTGGACCGCAAATCCCGCATGGCTTGAAAGCTCTGCAGATTGCTGGAGGGGCAACCGCAGCCCAGTTGCTGTTCCGTGGGCTTGTTCTGCGCCCCGGCCTGTTCCGCTTTCAGGAAAGCCTCCACTGCTGCCTCATCGAATTCGTCGGCTTCACGCTCAATAATCTTGAGTGCACCGGTGGGGCAGGCGCCCAGACAAGCGCCCAGGCCATCGCAAAGTTTATCTGCAACCAGACGTGCCTTGCCATTGATGATGCGCAAAGAGCCCTCTGCGCAGTCGGGCACACAAAGACCGCAGCCGTCGCAGAGTTCTTCATCTATTTCCACGATTTTACGTACAGATTTCATGTAATCCTCTTGTTGTCCTTGCTGTGCTGTTGCGGGCGCGGCGTTTTGCGGCTGCTGACCCTGTGGCCCCAGTACCGCTTGCCGCACCGTATCGATGCCAATACGCTCCACCATCCTGGCGGTGCGGGTTTTGCCCCAGGCCTCGCGAATATAAAAATTCAGAGCCTTGCGGATCAGTTCCACGGCCTCGTCTTCACCAAGACCACTGGCCAGTTCTTCGCCAATGCGCGGTCTTCCGGCGGCGTTGCCGCCAAAAATCACTCGCCAGCCCTTGCGCTCGCCAATAAGGCCGATATCCCGCAGCCAGGATTCAGAGCAGCACATACGGCAGCCGGAAACGCCGATCTTTACCTTGTTGGGCAGGGGGCCATCGAGTTCAAGCTGTT
>CAZEIT010000329.1:0-2989 GCA_964512515.1 uncultured Desulfobulbus sp. | reverse complement strand
CTTTTTTGGAGTCATCAGACAGCACCTCGCTCCTGTAGCCATATCTGCCGCCAGTCGTCCGGATGCTGCGCCTTGAGGGCGCGGATCCGGGCAATGCTTTCCCGATCAGAGGCACCAATAAAGGCCAGGGTCTTCTTGCCCAAGGCCAGCTGCACCCGCCTGCGGCCAGAGGGCTGCACAATGTAGTAGTCCTGCTTGGGCGTCATGGATTTGGCAATAATTGATATCTGCCGCTCATTGAGCCCAGCCTGCCGGTAGAGCTGGGCTGGCTGCTCTTCTTCTGCGGCCAGGTTGGCCAGAAAAAACTTGCTGGGGCAGGACTCAAAAATAACGACCATGATGCCCGAGTTTGCTGCGTCTGAAATGGATTGTGTAGACAGCAGAACAATGCAGTTCTTCCGGCGATAAGTTTTGAACCATTCCCTGATCTTGCGCTGGAACACCGGGTGCCCCAGCATGACCCAAGCTTCATCGAGCATAAGCAGGCCGGGCTGGCCGACAAGCGCCTTTTCAATCCGGTGGAACAGGTAATCCAGCACCGGAATCAGGTTGGCCTCACCCATTTCCATGAGGCTTTCGATCTCGAACACCACAAACCTGGACAGCTCCAGATTATCGGTCTGGGCATCGAGCAGGTGGCCCAGGGCACCGAGTTTGGTGTAATGGCGCAGCGCCTCTTTCAACTCCTGATCCTGAATCACATGCCAAAAATCTGTCAGGCTGCGCATGTTCTCCGGGTTATGGCGCAGGGTATCCAGGGCCTGGTGAATAGCGTTTCTGTGCCCAGGCAAGACCGGCATCTTCTGCAGCTCAGCCAGGTTGGCAATCCAATTGGCTGCAAAAGCAAATTCTTCCTCAGACTCGTCAATACGCTGGAGCGGGGCAAAGGAGAGGGCATCACGGCCAATGTCGTAGTGATCTCCATTGGCTCCAGCTGCCAAGGCATACATGGACAGGCCCTTGTCAAAGACAAAGATGGATGAGTTTTCGTAGGCCCGGAACTGTGCCGCAATCAACGCCAACAGGGTTGACTTGCCTGATCCGGTCGGCCCGAGCACAACCGTGTGGCCCAAATCGCCCTCGTGCAGATTCAATCTGTAGGGGGTGCTGCCGTCAGTGGTGAGTACCGCCAGGCTGCGGGAATATTCCGGATAGAATGGACAAGGGTTGTACGCATGCCCAGTCCAGGCGCTGGACAGGGGCAGGAAATCAGCCAGGTTCATAGTATTGACAAGCGGCCTGCGCACGTCTGCATAGGAGTTGCCAGGATGCGAGCCTAACCAGGCTTCCAGGGTGTTAATAGTTTCGATGCGGCCCGAAAAACCCAGGGACATGAACTGACGACGCACCTCGCGCGACATTTCAGTGAGTACCCGCTTGTTTTCATCCATGAGCACCAGGCTAGCGGTAAGAAAACCTGCGCCTACTGCGCCAGAACGCACTTCCATTTCAGCCTGTTCAGCATCCTCGTGCATATTCTGCGCATCCCGGTTGATGCGCGGGTTCTTCTTTGAGGTAAGCTGGTCGATCACCCTGGTCATGCTTTGCTGCCAGCCCTTGCGATACTTGTTGATTTCCTTGACCGCATCCCACTGATCTAAAAACAGATAACGGATGGCGAAACGGTAGGGCATGCTCAGGCCATCCAGCTTGGACAGCATGGCTGGCCAGGACTCCAAAGGAAAACCACCCAGGGACACCACGCTGATATGCTGATCCCCGAGCATCGGCGTAGTGCCATCAAGCATCAGATCACCCGCACCTAAAACAGCATCCAGATACATCGGTATGGGTGGCACCCGAATGAGCTGATTTTCTCCGGTCAGGCATTGCTGCAAATGAGAGAGCAGATCAGAGACCTCAAAGCGCAGGCCCAGGCTGGTGGTCTCCCGCTCCTGCAGGCGCTCCATCCTGAGCACTGTGGCCAGGGTGTCTTCAACCTGGTGCAGCATGAGCTGAAAATACTCCATGGTCTCGGAAAACAGATCAGTCTCCTGATTGTTTTGCGCATGCCGGGCGATGCGCGCCGCTTGTACGTTTGGTTTGTAGGTCAGAGAAAGTACGGTTGTGGTGGTGTAACACCAGTCAGCGCCAAAAAATTCCCGGCGCTCATCATCAATCATCTGCGTGACCGGATCAGGAAAGCGGCTGGAATCTTCCGGCGGGTAGGCCCGGCTGTATTCGCGGATAGCGTTCATGTGCAGCATCCAGCCATTACCCAATTGCCGCAGGGCACTGTTAGCCTTGCCGCTGATCCAGTCCATTTCATCGAATGTCGCACTGGCTGTGTCCTGGCCGCGCACCTTCCATGCCGCTAAAAGGCTGCCGTCTTTGTTCAAGACCACACCTGGTGCCACTAGCGCGGCCCATGGCAGCAGATCAGGCATGCCCTGGGCGCGCGGTCTGAAATCAGCCAGTTTAATCATCTGCGATACCCGTCCTTGGCCCAGAATGGGCTGCGAGCCCGATAAAAACCACGATAGGAGATATGCCGCCGCCATACCTTGGTCATAATCGGGTCTGCCTTGGCCATGCGCCTAAACAGAAAGACCGTGCCGAAGTAAAACGCCAAAGCAATAAAAACAGTGACAAAGGCTGCCTGCACAGCACCGACAATACCGGTGATAATGGCCATAAGGGCCGCGCACATGACAGGTTCGCGCTCGCCACCCATAACCAGTTCTGGCCGGTGCAGGCTCTGGCGGATCGGGATTGCTCTGGGCTCGTCCATCAGATCACCGCGCCGGAGAACGAAAACATGGCGGTTACGATGGTCGAGGCAAAGGCAATGAAGCAGATGCCGAATACCACCTGGAGTAACATCTTGAAGCCCTCACCCATGTCCTGGCGGTTGAAGATGAAGACCACGCCGCAAACTGCCATGCCTGCCACGGAAATGAGCTGGCCCCATTTGCCGGTAATGGTGTTGACGACTTTTTCAAATGGCCCGGCAAACTCATCCAGACCACCGGAGGCAAAAGCCTGTTCC
>CAZEIT010000328.1:0-2991 GCA_964512515.1 uncultured Desulfobulbus sp. | reverse complement strand
TGGTGAGTGTGCGCCAGTAGCGGTAGTCGCGCTGCCGGGCGTTGTCCGCCACCAGGTTCATGAGCGGGGCCGTGCCTTCATCTGGCCCGAAGAAGATCAGCTCCGGCACGCCAAGGTGATCCACCACCTCATCACTGGGCAGCACCAAATCCAGAATGCCTTCGGTGTAGTCAATGAGTGCTTCTGTGGTGTGATGGGCATACTGTGGGTGGGGTACAATCACGCCCTTGGCTCCGCTTTCGCAGATATCCTTGTGCTTGAGCCGCTGCGCCACCGCGCCGAGTGCATAGTTGAGCAGTACTGCGTTGTTGAGTAGGCTCTGATGGTTGTTGCGGGTCACCCGCAGCATGCGCAGCCCGCCCCGGGCAATATCCGCTGCCCGCAGATGGGTGCCGCTGGCATAGTGGCCGTTAACAAAGAACACGCCATGGACGGCCTGGCGGTATACCAGCGGATCCAGGATGTCGTTGTCGCAACGGAAGGAGAAGGAGCGCTTGTCTGCCTTGTAGAAGTTGGTCTTGCGCACGCTGGTAATCAGCTTGAACATGAAGCGGATGATGTCGCCGCCCAAGGGCGCATCGATGAAGCGGGCTGCGCTGATCTGTTCAAGCTCTTTTTTCTTTTCCTGGATCTCGGCATCGCTGGGTCGTTTTGCAACCTTGGGGTCGAACCTGGCGGCAAAGACCGCGTAGAGCATCTTGATCAGATCCGAGTTGTTGCGCACCGTCTCTTCCAGCAGCACCGGGGTATAGATGGCGCGGTCTGCGCCGAGCAGGCGCTTGCCAAAGGTGTCGCGCTGCTCGTCGCTGCTGAGGATTCCCAGAATCTCTTCGTTGAAGTGCTGGTCTGTCTCCTGGTAGATGAACAGGCGGCAGAAATCCATGGCATTGCCAGCAAAAAGCGTCTCTTCAAAGCTCAGCTCGCCCTGCACGTACAAATCGGCAATGCTCTTGACGGAAAAGGAGAGAAAGGCGCGCAGGGCTGCCAGAATGGCCTGCTCCTTGTCTGCGGGCAAATCGCCCATGACGTAGATGGCGCAAATGGAGGAGAAAACCATGTCCTTGGTCTTGGCCAGGTACGGCTCCCAGTAGGTACGGGTGAGGGTGCAACCGAAGTCTTCCAGCATTTTCCGCAGCACCGGTAACTGGGGCCGCTCGAAATCGCTGTTGAACATGATGCGGGTTTCGCCGCTTTTCGTCACTTTCTGGGTCTGGATGACAATACGGGCCTGCCCCTTGATTTTTTTGAGAAAATCTTCGTAGCGCGCCCTGGCGTGCTCGGGCGTGGTGGCGTAGTCGCCTGCCACGTTGAACAGGAAGCGGGATTCCTTAAAATCCGCCTCCGCGAAGTCCTCCACGGTTTCAGGGCGGAAGAGATAGGTGGCATAGCCGATATCCGGACTGAAGTAGTAGGCGCGCCGGTGGCCTGGGATCTGGGTTTCCAGCAGGTGCTCCATGGCGTCCCTGGTCTCCCGTGTGACAATGCGCACCCGCTGAATGCCAGGTTCGTCGTCGCTTTCAAAATCGATCGGCGCTACACGACCATAGAGCCGGATCTCGCCATTTTCGTCTTTGCGCATGCTCAGGGCAATGGCCTTGAGCAGCTTTCTCAGCGCTGACTTGCTGATGGTTTTCAAAAAATAGCCAGGCAAAACCAGATCGTTGAGCAGGATGCCAGCGGCCCGGTTGATGCTGCTGGCTGTGAGCAGATCGTCTGTGGCCAGATCGATCACGGCCTCGTAGAGCAGTCCTGGATCCAGCCCGGCTTTCCTGGCCTTGTTCACAATTTGTTCTCCCGGCATACATTTCTCCATTCTAATGGTAGGTTGAAGGGGTTATCCCCAAGGCGATAGCACAGTATCCTGTGCCATTGTTATTTGATTTTCTACGGCCTACTGCTGTTTGATCAGGGTCTGGGCCGCGTCCAGGAAACCCTGCCACTCCCTGGCGATTGCCTGGCCTTCTTCAAGGCTTACCTGCTTAAAAAAGACTTTCGCTCCTGGCTGGGCCTGGGCCAGTCGCCACAGATCGCAGCTCAGTACCGTGGCGATGCAGGGATAGCCGCCTATGGTCTGCTCGCGGAAGAGAACAATGGGCTGCCCATCCGGCGGGATCTGAATATTGCCCGCTGCCACAGGAATGGAAAGCAGATTTTCAGGGGCATCGCTATTTTTTTTAATCACCTGGCCCTGCAAGCGACAACCCATGCGGTTGCTTTGGCTGCTGACAGTGAAGCAGGACTGAAAAAAATGGTCGCTATGCGAGCAAAACCAGTCGTCCTGTGGCCCGGCAATGGCCCGCAGGGTGATGCTATTGCCGTATCGTGGCGACCAGGGGAGCCAGCGCTTTGTGCCGCGGCTTTCCGAATGTGCCGCATCACGGCACAGTACATCGCCTTCTTTGAGCATGCGGCCCTCGTGACCGCCCAGGCGGCCGCCCAGATAGGTGGAGCGGCTGGACAAAATCGTTTCTGCGGCAATACCGCCTGCCAGGGCGAGGTAGCTGCGGCAGCCGCTGGCGGCAAAGCCAAGGCTTAGCTGATCATGTGTGCGCAGGTGGTGGTTTTTCCACTGCGGTGCGGGCGCGCCGTTGATGCGAAAATCCATATCTGCGCCGCACACCGCAATAGAGCAGGGGGCCAGCACTTCGAAGTGGGCCCGGACCATGGTCATCTCCAGGGTGGCGGAGGAGGCAGGGTTGCCGCAGAGCCAGTTGGCGATACGGTGGCTGTAGTCGTCCATGGCCCCGGACCTCGGCACTCCCAAACGAGCCTGGCCTTGACGGCCCAAATCCTGAATAGTACTGCAGCCGCCGGGCTTGAGCACGCGTAAAACAGTATTCATGGGCGTTTTGCACGCAGAATTTTGTAAAATTCCGACTCGCTTACCGCCTGGAAACGGAGGTTGTCGCCCGCGCGGTAGGGGCAGGGTTCGGAGCGGTCTGCGGCAAAAAGGGTCAGGGGGGTGCGGCCGATAATACGCCAGCCGCCGGG
>CAZEIT010000327.1:0-3000 GCA_964512515.1 uncultured Desulfobulbus sp. | reverse complement strand
CCATTCCTCTGGACAGTGGCTGGTTTACTTTTGATGGTCCGTGGCTGGCGCTGGCTTGATGGGCCTTCTCATCCCCTTTTCCTGCTGACGGCCATAACCCTGGGGAGTATGAAATCGCTCTTGCTGTTAGATCGGATCACCCGCCGCACGGTGCATCGTATTCGTTATTTTGCTGACAACACCTGCCTGGGCGCGGTCTATTCCTGGAAAAGTTGGCTCCTGGTGCTGATCATGATTCTGGCTGGAACCTTGGCACGGCATTTCTGCACGCCGGGCCCGGTGCTGGGTACGCTCTACCTCGCCATAGGCTGGTCTTTGCTCTTTTCCAGCCGTTTGGGCTGGCCCGCTTTCTGGCAGGAACGCTGAACAAACGAAGCAATGGAACCTTTAAAACGCGTATATATCAGCCGTGGCGCGCTGGCCCACAATTTTAAGCTCTGCCGTCGGCAGGCCGGGGATGCGGGTGTCATCGCCTTGGTCAAGGCGGATGCCTATGGCCATGGCATGTTGGAATGCGCGCGTCTCTTTGCCGGGCTGGGCGCTTCTGGCCTGGCTGTGGCCGAGGCCGTGGAGGGCATTGCCCTTAGGAAGGCTGGTTTTAATCTCCCTGTGTATATATTTGCTGGCCTTGCACCGCAGTCGGCAGCAGCCATTGTCGAACATCGACTTTGCCCGCTGGTGAGCGACGCGCACATGCTACACCTCCTGGCACGTGAAGCCGGTGTGCGCGGCCAGGTTCTGAGCATACACCTCAAGGTAGATGTGGGTATGGGGCGGCAGGGCGCTTTACCAGAAAATTTTCTTGAACTGCTGCGATTGGCGCTGACTCTGCCTGCAATTCGGGTGGATGGCCTGATGGCGCACCTGCCCAAGGGAGATGAGCGCAGCGGCACTCATTCCCGCATGGCTCTGGCAGCCTTTTCTCGATTGATCAGCGAGGCACGTGCACTTATTCCCCATGCCTGCAGCTGTCATCTTGCCAACAGCGGCGGATTATTCTATGTTGCCGGCGCACAACTGGACCAGGTACGGCCGGGCATTGCCCTTTATGGCTATTACCCGGATGGCGCGGCTGGCCGCTCCGCCTCGACAGAACCGCGCTTGCAGCCCGCCATGCAGTGGAAAGCCGCCATTTTGCAGGTGCGGCACTTGCCGCCGGGGCATACCGTTGGCTACGATTGCACCTATACCACCACCCGACCCACCACCATTGCCGTTTTGCCGGTGGGTTATGCCGATGGCTATCTGCGCAAGCTCTCCAGCCGGGGCCAGATGCTGGTGGGCGGTCGGCGCGCCCAGGTGCTGGGCCGTATCTCCATGAATCTGAGTGTGGTTGACGTTACCGACATCCCCGGGGTAGCAGCGGGTGATGAGGCGGTGCTTCTGGGTCGTCAGGGTAAAGAGTTGATTGATGCAGATGAACTCGCCTCCTGGATGGAAACCATCAATTACGAAGCCCTCTGCCTGATTGGCCGCTTGAACAGCCGTACCTACACCGATTGAACAGGGCAGCGTACGATATCTCTTGATCAAGGCATTTTTTTAGCAAATGATGATAAAATCACAGGTTAGAGCGTGTATCGAGCGCTGTATCGCCGCCGGATGCAGCCATGGTTTTTGGCCGGATGCAGCGGCAGGCGCGTACGTGGTAGAAGTGCCCAAGCGGGAAGAGCAGGGGGATTTTTCCACCAATTTCGCCCTGGTGAGTGCAGGGAAAATGAAGGCTAAACCACGGGATATTGCCGCCAAGCTGGCCGCTCTGCTGGCGGAGGAATCCATGTTTTCTCGGGTGGAGATAGCCGGGCCGGGTTTTGTTAACCTCTTTGTGCGCAGTTCTGCCTGGGCCACGGTTCTGGCCCCGATATACCAGCAGGATGAGTGTTTTGGTGCTTCCAGTGCTGGCGCTGGCCGCCGGGTGATGGTGGAGTTTGTCAGCGCCAACCCCACCGGGCCGCTCAGTGTGGGCCATGGCCGCAACGCGGTTTTGGGCGATGCCATTGCCCGGGTACTTGCCGTGGCCGGTTATGCGGTGCACCGCGAATATTACTTTAATGATGCGGGCCGGCAGATGCGGGTGCTGGGCGAATCCACCAAGGCACGGGCCATGGAGTTGCTGGGCTTTAGCACCGAATTTCCGGAGGATGGCTACCAGGGCGGCTATATCTACGATATCGCCCGCAGCCTGGTGGCGGAGCAGGGTACAAGCCTGCGGGATGCCTCCCTGGAAGTCTTTACCAGCCACGCCCGGGACGCGATTTTTGCCGATATTCAGGCCACCCTGGCTAGAATCGGTATTCATTTTGACAGCTATTTTAACGAGCGCTCGCTCTATGAAGAGGGTCTGATCGACAAGGTGGTTGCGGATCTGCACGCCAAGGGCCTGGTCTACGAGCAGGAAGGGGCCACCTGGTTCAAAAGCACGGAATTTGGCCAGGAGCAGGATCGGGTGATCATCAAAAGCAGTGGCGAGCCCACCTATCGTCTGCCGGACATTGCCTATCACCGTGAAAAATTTGCCCGTGGTTTTGAGTGGATGATCAATGTCTTCGGCTCAGACCATATCGCCACCGTGCCAGATGTGCTTGCCGGGGTGCGCGCCCTGGATCTTGACAGCGATCGCATCACCGTGGTGCTGTACCAGTTTGTCACCCTGCTGCGCGGCGGTAAGCAGGTGAAGATGTCCACCCGCAAGGCCACCTTTGTCACAGTGGATGAACTGGTGGATGAGGTTGGCAGCGATGCCATGCGTTTTTTCTTCCTTATGCGCAAGCCCGACAGCCAGATCGAGTTTGACCTGGACCTGGCCAAGAAGCAGAGTCAGGAAAACCCGGTCTACTACGTGCAATACGCCCATGCACGGCTGTGCAGCATCGAACGGCAGGCCCAGGAGCAGGGAGTGCATCCGGGAAGTGTTGCGGACGCGGCCTTGCTGAATTTGCTGCAGGAACCGGAGGAGCTGGCGTTTTTAAAGAGCATGGCGGCCTATCCGGAACTGGTGGA
>CAZEIT010000326.1:0-3005 GCA_964512515.1 uncultured Desulfobulbus sp. | reverse complement strand
GGCTTTTTCTTTTTGCCCCAGGGAGGCTGTTCGTTCATGGGCATAAATGGCTCCGTAGATGGCTTCGGCAGAGTCAGATATCAATGCACTCTTGATGGTACGGCGCGGAAGGGCCAGAAAATCGGGCCGCAACTGCATGACTGGCCAGGGATATAACCTTAAAAGTATTAAATGTACGCACCTGGGCGGATGCCGTCAATGCTAATCAGCCGCAAACATGTGCCGTCAGGCGCAGCCCAGCAGTTATTGCCGTGCCAGAAACCAGGCCGTCAGCACAAGCGCGCCTGCCAGCGCAAAGGCCAGATGCTGTATAACCCTGCCGTGCAAGGCTTTGGCCACCCTACTGAAACGGTAGACCAGGCCAATCATAAGGCCGCAAACAAAACCGAAGAGATGCGCGCCCAAGTCAGTGCGTTCGCCACCAGTGCCCAGCATGGCCAACAGGCCGATGCCGGCGCCAATCGGCACCAACAATTTGAACAGGGCCCAACGGCTGTGCTGCTCCTGCAGGCCGCTTAAAAGACCGATGGCTGCAAAAACAGCGGTGGAAAAGCCCACGGACTGATGCAGATCCTGGCGTAAAACAACGTTACTCCAATTGGCAAAAACGGCGGAGCCAAGAAGCAGGAGCCAGCCCACGCCGTAGCCGGTGAGTTTGCAGAGCAGGTGGATAACAATGCCGCCAACCAGGATATTGCCAATCAGGTGACTGAAATCGGCGTGCAGGGTAAGAGCAGTGATAAGACGCCACCATTCATGCTGGTCAACAATGGCTTGGCTATTAACCGCACCAAGGCTGAACCAGGGGTTGTTTGCCTGCCAGGGCCCGGTATGGGCATAAAAAAGGGCCAGGAAGGCCATCAGGAGCAGGGTCGGCGGAGTGGTGGCATGACTTGGCGCAGGCTCGGGCCTTTCTGTAGGCCAGTTGGCGTTTTCCTCGGCATAGAGCCGCCACTGGTACAGGGCCCGTTCCAGGTCTTTGGCGGCAACCAGAAGCGAGCCAGAGGAGCGCTCCAGTGCATGATTGATGGCCAGGGAGGCGAACAGAAGCGACAGATTTTCCAACTCTTCCTTGCTGCCAGTTGCAATTTTCACCAGAGTGTCTGCTGGTGGCGGCTTGGCCATGCCCTGGGCGTGCATATGCTGGGGAAAGGGTGGTAAACGCATGCGATTGTGTCGTCAATCAGGTTGGTGGCTGCGGCGGTCGGTAACGAAAACTGGAAGCAGGCCCGAAAACAATACCATTCTTGAATATGGGGCGCGATACCGGTTGGAATGCCCACAGCTACTGTGGTACTTTGCCACAGCGCTGACAAGGCTGGATCGCTCTTTTTGTATCGTGGCAAAGGAATGAAGACTGTTGATGTGCTCTTAACCGGACAGATTGTACAGGGAACGGACGTGCAGACCAGCGCGGCCAGCCTGGCCAGAATGGCCGGTATCGATCAGCGTGTTGCCCTGCAGATGCTCAGTGCCGGGCGGCTCATCCGCATCAAGAAGGGGGTGGAAGCCACTGTTGGCCTGCAGTATTTTCGGGCGCTGCGTGCGATTGGGGTGGAGGTGCTGCTGCGCCCGACAGAGCCAGCGCCCGCAGGCCAGGCAGTTTTTCCCGCAAGGCAGGTGGTCAACAGGACAGAGGTAAGGCGGTTCTGCACAAGTAATCCGGGAACTCAATCGGTTACGCTACAGCAGGCAGGCCGCGAGATGGAGGCCCTGCCTCGGCTTGGGCCTGGATATCCTTCGCCGTCAGCTCCGGTTCCTGTGCCAGCGACCTATCCGGCAAACAAAACTGCAGAACCAGGAGTCTTGCGCCAGGCGCTGGCTGCGGCTGGGGCAGTCAGTACCAAGCTCGCTCCCTTTCCCCTGCAGCGCGACAGCAGGCGGGTGGCGATAGCCCTGCCTCATGGCCCTAAATCTCGGCGTTCAGATGATTGGCTAACGACGCCCCGGCGGGTGTCCGCGAGCCAGGGCTGGGAATGGCTGCGTCAGGCCTGGATGCAGTTTACAGACCAGTTTGGTCTGTGGCTGCTGTGCTTTTTTCTGTGCTGCTGCATGCTGGGCCTGCTTTTCTGGATTCCGGCAGTACATATTTTTCTGATGGTGATGGTTCTGCCCATCCTGCTGGGGGCCTTGATGCTGGTTGCCCATCGCCAGCATCTGGAAGAACCGCTGGGCTCGCTGCAACCCCTGGCCGCCGCCCTGCAACGCGGGCAGGGACTGTTGCTTTTAGGCTTTTTCTCCCTGCTTTTTCTGCTCTTTCTTGGTGCCGCCTGTATCTTTGCCGCAGATTTTGGCCTCCTGAGCAGAAGCATTTTTACGCTGCCAGGGCTGCATCTGCCAAACCCCGCCCAAATGCAGGCCATGGCGGCGGGTATCGTTTTCTTGCTGTTGCTTCTGCTGATGTTGGCGGGCTATCTCTTTGCCATTCCCCTGATCCTTTTTGCCCGTCTCCGCCCCTTGCACGGCTTTCAGATGGGCGTGTACGGCTGTATCAAGAACTGGCGCGCTATCCTAATTACGCTCACCATAACCGCATCTTGCTTGAGCAGCACTCTGGCCCTTTTGCTTGCACTCCAGCAATATCTTCCCTGGCTGCCCGGTTTTATGTATGCAGCTTTGATTGCTGTTGCAGTTGTTTTGGTGTTCATCATAGGGATATTATTTATATATTCTGCCTTTCGGGATATATTTGCCATTAGCCCTTGAGGAAGGCTATGTTCTCGCTTCCCTACACCAAGAAGGCATGGCAACTCATGTGCAGGCAGAGATTGCAGATGAAGTATGCGGTAATCCTTACAGCGCAGGCCTGATTTTTAGCAGCCTGCTCGACAACAACCCAAATCACGGTGGATACTATGCATCTGACAGTCCCCAAAGTAAGAACCCAAGCCGCCGCAATAGTTCTTACATTTGCAATATGGCTGAGCGCACCTGCAGTCTGGGCGGGCATACTGGATACTTCAGAAGATTACTGGGCCGTGCTGGCGGGATACGGGCAGAGTTTT
>CAZEIT010000325.1:0-3009 GCA_964512515.1 uncultured Desulfobulbus sp. | reverse complement strand
GAGCAGCGTCTTGCCGTAACCGTTACCGGGGTTGGTCTTATAATCGACAATCTGCTGCATGGCCCGACGTGGGCTAACGGCCAAAGTCTTGAGCTCAATCTGCACCACTGGGACACCATTGATGAGCAGCATCACGTCATAACGGTGATGGCTGTTGTCGGTGTTGATGCGAAGCTGGTTGACGACTTCGAAGTCGTTCTTGCACCAGTCCTTGATGTTCACCAGGGTGAAATTCAGCTGCGTGCCGTCGTCACGTTCGAAGCTGTTGATGTTGCGTAGCGTCTGCGCCGCGTTGTAGACATCGGGCGTGATGATGCTGTCGAGTAGCCGTTCGAATTCATTATCAGTAAGGCTCACCCGGTTGAGCGCCTCGAACTTGGTGCGAAAGTTGGCTTCGAGTGAGGCCCGGTCTCGGATGTCGGGACGATAGGTATATTTGAGGTCGCCCAGTTTGTTGAGCAATTTCTGTTCAATAATCTGTTCGCTCATTCTATGGCAGCAATTTGTTTATAGGGTATTCCGTACCAGAAAATACAACCCTGTAGAAAAAGAGAAATGCATACCATGCCCGTTTGAGTAATGCAAAGGATCACCCTTTCTGCCGATACCCGTACTCCTTGTTCTTGTGATCCATCAGTTGGGCAATGAGGAAATTGTCGTTTTTATTGGCAAAGGCGGCATGGGCCTCGCTTTCGCACTCCGGGCAGCAGTCGGGGAAAAGCTCCACCCCAAGGCAGGGCAGAATCTTGCTGCTCTCAGTCTGGATGAGCCGGTACCCCTGGCATTTATCGCAGTCTTTCAGTTCTTCCCGTTGTTTCTCTAAGATATTGTCGGTGTCGTAAAAGATGCGGCGCTCACGCACATAAAAAAGCCCCTCCTTCTTGGCCAGCGGCATGGTTGGGTGGAAATAGGCATCCCGCACCTGGCCGCAAAGCTCGTCGATATAGGCAAGGGTATCGGCTGTTTCCTTGAGCTGGCCGGGCACATAGTCTGGCTCGCGCACCGCGCTGTAGTCGCAGCCCGCCATGGCCAGGCAAATCCCCAAGTTCACATAGGGCAGCGCGCTCTTGATGGAATAGCCGCCCTCCAGCACCGCAATATCCGGCTTGAGCAGCTCATTTAAGCGGGCATAACCCTGGGCGGAAAAGTGCATGTTGGTGATGGGGTCTGAATAGTGGTTGTCCTGGCCGGCAGAGTTGATGATCAGCTCTGGCTTGAAATGCTCCAGAATGGGCAGCACCGCCTCTTCGATAACCTGCAAATATCCCTGATCCCCGGTTTGCGGGGGCAGCGGAATGTTGATGGTGCGGCCGGCAGCCTTGGGGCCGCCGTTTTCGTTGAGAAAGCCGGAGCCTGGGTACAGGGTGCGGCCATCCTGATGCAGGGAGATGAAGAGCACATCCGGATCGTGCCAGAACACATCCTGGGTGCCGTCGCCGTGGTGGCAATCCGTATCCACAATAGCAATGCGGCGAATGCCGTAGTGGCTGCGTATCCACTCCACCATCACCGCCTCGATATTGATGTTGCAGAAGCCGCGGTTGCCGTGCACCACCTTCATGGCGTGGTGGCCGGGCGGACGCACCAGGGCAAAGGCGCGCTGGCTCTGTTTTTCCAGCACCAGTTGGGCGGCGCGAATGGCGCCGCCGGCAGAGATGCGGTGCGATTCGGTGCACACTGCCTCTACTGTGGGAAAACAGAAATGGCTGCGCAGGATATCCACATTCTCCGCGCGCAGGGGCCGGTGCTCGCTGATGCCTTCGATATCAAACAAACCCTCTTCCCGGAATTGATCCTGGGTGTAGAGCAGGCGTTCTTCGCGCTCAGGATGGGTGGGAGAAATGGCCCAGTCATAGGCCGGAAAAAAGATAATGCCCAGCGAGGTTGGTGCTGTCAGCATGTTGGCCTCCATAATCGGCACAGTGCAGGCAAAAAAGCCGCGCAGAGGTGCCATAGTTATTGTGTTGGAATTACCCGGCAGCAAGAATCACTTGAAGATCTGCCCCCGCCTCGGCCTGGGCCAGTACCGCCGGTTTAACTTGCACACTCACCCGGATGTTCTTGCCCATGGTGTAGCCGCTTTCCACCATGTTGAAGCTGTCTGCCTGGGTGATCTGCATATCTGCCTCGTCAAGCTGCACGCCCACAGCGGCCATATCGGCATGGAGCAGATCTTTTGCCTCGCTGACCGCATCTTCAAGGCTGAAATTACGGGCTATGCGCTTGGAGACCTCCAAGGTGGGCACATGCAAACTACCCCTTGAGGTGTCTGCATGCAGAACCAGGGCGCTGGTGCTGCGGCATAGAGCCGCGCCAATGGCATTGGTGACACTGGCAAACGGGGGGCAGCAGGTTGTCATGCCGGTTTTTTCCCCCAGCAGGGGCTGAAAAGCCTCGGCCGGGCCGCCGATCAGCAGCAGTTGTTTGGGCTCGATGCGACGTTCTTCCAGGATTTCGTGGATGGTGTACACCGGCTTGCTGTTCACCTGCTCAATCAACTCGGAAACAGCAGTGTCAATGGCTGTGGCAGCGGCGTTCAGCGCGGCCTGGGCCAGGGTGTCCGGGCCCATATTGTGCTGGGCCGCCAAGGCGGCCAGCCCTGTCTTTGAGGCAGCCACATCGGCAAACCTCGTATGATCAAGCAGGTTGAAGGCATCCATCAGGGCAGGCGTGCTTCCGCCTGCCGCCATGCAGGGGCCCAAACGTTCAGGGCCGCAGCGCACAGCGCCATCAGCATCAATATGAATAAGCGAATCGCCGCCAATGCCAATAGAGGTGACGCGCAGCGCCCGCACCAGGGTAGGACGACCAGCAATGGCAATGCCTTCCCGCTCCAGAAGCGGCTGACCACCGGCAAAAAGGGCAATATCTGTGGTGGTGCCGCCAATATCTAAAAGCACCACATCTTCCTGCACCGGCATGGTGGCAAGAATACCCATAACCGAGGCGGCCGGGCCGGAAAGGATGGATTGCACCGGTGCATCGAGCGCACGGGCCAGGGGCAGGGTG
>CAZEIT010000324.1:0-3012 GCA_964512515.1 uncultured Desulfobulbus sp. | reverse complement strand
TCGGAAAGGCGGACGCCGCGCTCGCCGCGTCGCTCTTTCACTTTCGTGAGATTGAAATCATGGACTTAAAGCGGTATCTGCACAGCGAGAATGTACCGGTCAGACTATAACGAAAAAGGATTGCGGCGCTTTCGCGTTGCAATCCTCAGACTGTCGAAAAAGTTCAGTTAGACTTCCTACATTTGCCTCTATAAATGTGAAACATTCGTTTTTATGCTCTATAGACAGCGAATATTTTGTTGATTCAAGTTCCCATTCTTTTGTTCGTAAAGAATATTTTTCCCATGCATTGTCAGCCAAAGACCAATCAACAAGAACACCTTCTCTATATCTGAAGAAATCACTAAATTTTCCAGTTGTAGTAATTAAAAGTGATCCATCCTCATTGTCTCTTACTTCGCATTTTGGACCCAGGGCATAATCCCATTGTGTGTCAACAAATGCGGAGACTGTTTTTTCAGTCACGTATCCAACGATAAGAGAGCCAAAAAAAGCGACAGCTCCTGAGCTAACCGCAGCAATTCCAGTTGTAGCTATCATCGCAGCTGCTGCACCTACAACAGCCATGGCAATGGCTTTTTGGACAGAGGCCCCATCTGCAATATTTACCATGACTGTGATAGGGACTACTTGGCCTGAGGTGCAAAACAACTTGAGACCAAAGGTTGTTCCAGACGGCATATTTGGGTAACTTTTAAATGCATGATCGACCACAATAGACAAAATTGTAGCCCAACCATCTACAACACCTTCAGGAACATCATCTGGGAGAAGGCTTTGAATATAACTCTCTAATCCTGTTTCTTCTGCTTTTTGTTGGAGTAAATTAGTTTCTGACATTTCTCTTCTCCCTTTCTAAAATTTCTATTTCTTGATCATACAAACTTTTGGCTCGTTTTTCTGCAAGCGATTCAGGAGGAACTCCCATTCTTTTCGATTTATTATACCAAAACGAATTATCCTCTTTACCATTAATCACTGCATTACAATAATGCTGGAGGATATATTTGGTTGCCCTGGATCGCATCCGGTTAACGACTTGCTCGTAAAAGAATGTGCTGTTCTGGCTGCTGGTAGTACGGAGATATTCCTTGTTTTCTATAAAGCGGTTGCGTGTCTGGATGTACAGCTGCACATGGTAGGTGTCACAGCCAAACTCGCCGCGCCAGATATCACCCTGAATCAGCCCCATCAATTCAGAGATAAGAACCCAATTTCGCAACGCTGAAGGCGCAGGATGTTGGCGGAGAAAACTTTGCATTTCCGGGTCAACTTCCCATTTTTGTTTCAATTGCTCCAGCCAGGCCACCAATAGCCGCGACCGCTGTGCATGCTGCTCATTCCTGGAAAACGGCCGAATTGACGAATCAAAGACACCATTATAATACCCCTTGCTCATGGTGTAATAATTGGCAAGAACAGGATAGGTTTTCAGGTACAAGGCGCTGGCCATTTCCCTATCTGCCATGGGCAGGGTAGCCTGGGCCTCCAGGCAATACCATATCTTGTCCAGTAGGGCGATCATCGGTGGCGAGAGTTTCCGGTGATCGGTGCCTTTTGGGTCCTGCATGCTGTAGGTATAGGGGTACAGGAACCAACTGTTGAGCCAGATTGCTTTTTCAGCATCATTCTCCGGCAGATACTGTATGCCCCGGTCATAAATATATTGCTGCAAGGCGTGCAGAGAAGCAAACAGGCGGTTTTCAGGATGAAACAGCCTGCTCAGCATAAGGCGCACACCATAGAGCGGTTGCCCGGCCGCAAAATACTCCTTGGCAGCATGGTGGGCATTATCCTTGCCAATCCATTTGTGACGCTCGCTCACATACATGAAGAGATGAAAAGCGGTGATGGCCACCATGACAAAGAAGACAGGCCGCAGATGCGAGCGCTTAAATGGCCATTCGATATATTGCCGCCAATGGGGCGAGCACCTGGAATAACGGAAGGTTTTCCAGAGCCAGCCCGTAAGCAGGGCAAGAGCGAACAGCGCAATGCAGTACGCACTTAACACAAGGATACTGATAATGATAAAAAACAGGCCGAAGCAAAAATGGATCATGGCTCAGGGTAAATGGTTACAGGGCACAGAGCTTAATCCCCATATGATAAAGACGTGATTACGGCTCTTCGATGTCCCCAGTGGCTTCGCATCTCTGAGACAAAGAGAAACGGGCTGCTTCCTGAGAAGTGGTAGAGGTTTCTCTTTTACATTCTGGTCGTAGTATACAAAAACGCATAGACTGGCAAGCACTTTTTAACAGCAACAGTCATTAAAGCAATTCCTTGATATTATGCAAAAAATCCTCTTCATCCATCCCAATTTTCCGGCCCAATTCCGCCATATTGCAGCCCTCTTTGGCAGGCGTGGTTACCATTGTGTATTTCTTACCACCAATGGCCGCAAGGATTGGACAATCCCCGGTGTGCAGCGCCTGCTCTACAAGCCGGTTGAACAAAAGGGCAAGACCGGGGTGTTTTCCACTCTGCGTGCAGCGGAGTCCCATGCGAGAGCAGTGGTGCGGGCCTGTGTGGAGCTGAAGAAAAAGGGTTTTATGCCGGATGTGGTGTACGGCGCATCTGGCTGGGGCGGCACCTGGCTGGTGCGCGATGTGTTCCCCAAGGCGTGTCTGGCTGGCTATTTTGAATGGTTCTATGATGCGGATTCCGCTGATGTCCGTTTTGGCAGCAGGGGAGAACCTGGCCTACAGAGCAGGATCAACCTGCGGCTGCGCAACACCGTGATTATGAATGATCTTTTAACCTGCGATCTGTGCATTACGCCAAGCCAGTGGCAGAAGAGCCAATTCCCGCAGGCCTTGCAGGACAAGCTGAGTGTGCTGCACGACGGCATTGATACCGGCTATTTTTGCCCTGGGAACGGGCCGCTGGGCTTTGCCGGCCTGCCCTTACAAGGCGATGAGGAAATCATCACTTATGCCACGCGCGGCATGGAGCCGTACCGTGGCTTTCCCCAGTTTATGCAGGCATTGGCCCTTGTTCTGGCAGAAC
>CAZEIT010000323.1:0-3021 GCA_964512515.1 uncultured Desulfobulbus sp. | reverse complement strand
GAGAAAGCCATTGTTATCAAGCGCAATTTCCTTGCCAGCGTACGCAAGTGTTGTCATGGCGTGCCTCCTCGTAGTTCAGGTTGGTCGATTTTTCAGTCCATGAGTTACCGATAAGCATTCTTGCCTGAAGATCATTATCCGGTGGAGAATTCAAGACCAAGTCTGCATTTTTACGGTAAAGTAAGTATTTTAGTAATAATGTGCTCCTTCATGTACAGTAAGAGCAGGCGTCATTGCTATCTCTTGCGTCCATCAACCCAAGGAGTGAGTCATGGAATCTCGTATTGTCCAAACCATCAAGCTGCAGCATCAGCCCGTTGCCCTGCTGCTTACCGAAAGCCCACCCGAAAAGGCGATGCGTTTTGCCGAAGGCAAGTGGGGCTGCGTCATGTTTCTGGCAGCCAACGCTGCCAGGGGCAAAAGCGCAGTGATCAGCCGCAACAATTTCGGCTGTTGGGGCGGTGGAGTTGGCCTTGGTTTCGGCAACCGTTATCAGGATTTTCCCGGTGGTGAGGAATGTTTTCTGCGCTTCCTCTCTTCCGGCAACAAGGATTGGGAAAAGGGTCGTGCCGTGGGCGAGGTGCTGAAGGAGAAGGCGGGCCGCGATTTTGCCAACCAGTTTCTGGAGGGCGAGGGGTATGTCAAAAACCCCGAACTGACCCGCGAGTGGCTGAATCATCTGCCCATTACCGATGTGTCGCCCAAATCCGTGCTCTTCACCCCGCTTGCCGACATCAACCCGGAAGAGCCACCGGAAAGCGTCATCTTCTTTGTCAATGCCGATCAGCTCTCAGCCCTGGTGGTGCTGGCCAATTATGGCAGAGAAGGCCGGGAAAACGTGGCCATTCCCTGGGCTGCTGCCTGCCAGAATATTGGTATTCTGCCTTTTGAAGAGGGCCGCTCTGAGCACCCGCGCGCTATCGTGGGGCTGACGGATTTATCGGCACGCAAGTATGTGCGCAAACTGCTGGGAGAGCAGTACCTGAGCTTTACCATGCCCTGGCAACTTTTTCTGGAGATGGAGGCGAATGTGCCCGGTAGTTTTCTGGAGCGCCACACCTGGCAGTCACTTATCGAATAATTATTGCCATTATCACTGCACCGCACTTTTTCCAGCGTACCAGCCCGGAAAATGTAGAACCTGCCCGCCGCCTGGTGTACATTGACCAAGGCGCAGCTGAGGCGCAAAAAGCTCACCGCCCTACGATGCCAGAGCGGCGAAAAGAGGCTGTGCCAGGGTCTTGGGGCAAGCCTCGACCTTGTTGCCACGCCACTGTGCAGGCTGTTTTTTGCCTGCAGCTTTGGTGTTCTTTTTTGCATGCTCCATGCTCCGCTCAGGAGCGTGCTTGTCAGAGAGTTCGTTGTAGAATTGTGTGTCCATCCCTTTACCAGATACGGCCCAGGAGTTGCTGTTCATGTCCATGATTTTTGTTTTTTCCGTGCTGATGATCCTCTCGGTGTTCACCACCAAAATCAGCTCCCGTTTCGGCATTCCCCTTTTGCTGGTTTTCATGCTCATCGGCATCATCTTTGGCAGCGACGTGCTCAACCTCTTCTATTTTGACGATGCACTGCTTACCAAGCGGCTTGCCGATATCTTGATTATCTTCATCCTTTTTGACGGTGGCTACAGCACCACCAGGGCAGCCTTCCGCCGTGTCGCCGGGCCAGCCCTTACCCTGGCGACCTTGGGCGTTATCCTTACCGCCTTTGTTCTGGGCTTTTTCGTGCACCATATTTTTCACCTGCCCTTTCTTGAGTCCATGATGATTGCCTCCATCATTGCCTCAACCGATGCGGCAGCGGTCTACATGATTACCAGGCAGAACCCGATCAAGAGCAAACTGGCCACCACCCTTGAAGTGGAATCAGCCGCCAACGATCCCATGGCGATCCTCCTCACCCTTGCCTTCATCAACCTGCTCACCATCGGCGGTGACTCCTATTTTCAGTACGCGCTCAACCTTGTCTGGCAATTCATGGGCGGGGTGTTGGTGGGTTTTGTCCTCAGCAAGGTCTCGGTTTATCTGTTTGATCACCTTAAATCCGAGAACAGGGGCAACTATAACGTGCTCATGGTGGGGCTTATCCTGCTGGGCTATGGCACGGCGGATATGATTGCGGCAAACGGCATTATTGCCGTGTTTTTCATGGGTTACTGGCTCGGTAATTCCGAGTTCACCGGCAAGCAGGGTGCGAGCAACTTCCTGGAGGGTATCACCACCCTGAGCAATGTGGCGCTCTTTCTCATGCTGGGCCTGCTCGTTTTTCCGAGCAACTTTGCCAATATCTGGAAAGAGGGCCTGATCATTGCGCTGGTGCTGATGTTCGTGGCCAGGCCCGTGGCCGTGTTTTTGTCGCTTATTCCCTTCAAATACACCTTCAAGGAACAAACCTTCATCAGTTGGGGGGGTATCAAGGGTGCGGTGGCCATCGTGCTCGCCACCTATCCCTATGCGGCCAACCTCGATCAAAACGGCATCATTTTTGACATCATCTTCTTCGTGGTGCTCGTTTCCTGCCTGGTGCAGGGGATGAGCTTGGGCAAACTCTCCCAGCTTTTTCATTTTACGGCGGAAAGGCCGTTGACCTCGCCTTATACCGTGGAACTGCATTCCACCAAGAAAAGCGATGTGGACATGTATGAAATCCATATCAGCAAGGACGCGCGCGCCATCGACAAGAGCATTGCCACCCTCGGCCTGGGCAGCGACATGGTGATCAGCTCGATTATCCGCGACGAGGCCATGCTCATTCCCTCTGGCCGCATTGTCCTGCAGGAGGGGGATATCCTCTTTGTCCTGGCCCATTCCTACGATATTGATCGTGTCAACCAGCTTCTGAACGATCCGGAACCAGAGCCCGAACCAGATCCGGAGCCAGCAGTGGTGTAATTTTAGCGGCAGATCAGAGTGTAATCAGGCATTGGTCTGCCGCTTGTGGCAGCCTGCAGGATTTGCTCGACATCATGCTGTTTTCATGGTTTTTTGCTGCTGCTTAGCGGCCGCCCGCATGCTGTGC
>CAZEIT010000322.1:0-3025 GCA_964512515.1 uncultured Desulfobulbus sp. | reverse complement strand
CGAGCCTGCAAACATCCTGCAGTGATGCTGCCTTGCTCCGCTTTTATGAGGACGATTTTATGAGGAATTATGATGAGTGATCTAAAAAAAATGTATTCCACCCTCCGGGGTGATGCCTTCCCCCCAGAGATGACCATCACTTTGGGCGGCCAGACCCTGCTCTATCACAAAAAAACCTGGTCGATCCCTGATGAGGCGGGCAAACCTGAGGAACGCGGTCTGCGCTACGGAGAAAATCCTGACCAGGAGGCGGCCCTTTACGAGTTGGTGAACGGCAACCTGGTTCTGGGCGACTGTCGTTTCATCGAGCCTGGCCGGGGGTTGGTAAGCGCCCTCACTGTGGATGACATGCTGCAGGTGGGCAAGCATCCGGGCAAGATCAATCTTACCGACGTGGACAACGGCCTCAATATCCTCAAATACTTCATGGATAAGCCTGCCGCTGTCATCCTCAAGCACAACAACCCCTGCGGCGCTGCCCTGGGGGCAAACCTTGCCGAGGCCTACTTTCGCGCCAACCGGGCCGACCGCATTGCCGCCTTTGGCGGCGCGGTCGTGGTCAACCGGCCGCTTGACCGTGACAGTGCCGAATTCATGGCCGCAAACTACCTGGAGGTGGTCTGCGCGCCTGATTACGAAGAAGGGGTTTTGGACATTCTGAGCCGCCGCAAGAATTTACGCATCCTCCGCATCCATGCCATCGAGCGGCTCGCAGCCTATGAACAGACCCGTTTCCTTGATTTCAAGTCGCTCATCGACGGCGGCCTCATTGTGCAGCAGTCTGCCGTCAACCGTATCCGCAGCGCGGCAGACCTGCTTCCCGCCACGGCGAGCTACAAGGGGCAGAACTACACCTGCGCACGTAAGCCCAACACCCGCGAACTGGACGACATGATCTTTGGCTGGGCCGTGGAGCACGGTGTTACCTCGAACTCTGTACTCTTTGTCAAGGATGGCTGCACCGTGGGTATTGGCGCAGGTGAGCAGGATCGGGTGGGCGTGGCTGAAATCGCGGTAATGAAGGCCTACCGCAACTATGCGGATGCACTCAGCTTTGATGCCTATTCCCTGGCCTATGTAGACATGTCCGCAGAGGTGGCAAGTGGCAAACGGGATGCCGCTGACAAAGAACTTATCGATGCCCAGGTACGTCAGGACAAGGCCGGATTACAGGATTCTGTCATGATTTCGGATGCTTTTTTCCCCTTCCGTGATGCGGCCGATGTGGGCATCCGCGAAGGGGTTTCGGCCATACTGCAGGCAGGTGGTTCTATCCGGGATTTTGAATCCATCGAGGCCTGCAACCAGGCCAGTCCGCAGGTGGCCATGATGTTCACCGGCAGACGCTCGTTCAAGCATTGATTGCCGGAATTGGAGAGAAGATTGCCTATTTCAGATCAAAGATGAAAGCGAGGACCTGAGGCCAATGCGAGGCAGGTATGCATCCAGCCTCATCCTCCTGTCAGCCTTTTTCCGCAGCCGGGGCAGAGAGTGCCTTGATACGGACTTGGAATTATTCCTCCTGACATAACTGCTCCCAGCCTGCCGTCAGGGCATCCTGCCGCACTGCCAGGGCCTGGGCGAGGGTCTGCACCGTGAGCGCCGGACAATTCAATGAAGGCTTGCGCTCGCCCCGCGCCACTACACCAACTTCCTGCCTGAGATAGTTGCCAAGCGCCCTGCCCGCCTCCACCCTGAAGGGGTGCAAATCGATATGGCTTTTTTCACAAAAACGGGCATAGCGCTGCCAGTTTTCCTCAGCCCGGCGCATACCGCGAAAAAGACGTAAATCCCGGTTGGCAGGGTTAAGATCGCGCAGGATGATCTCTTCGTAGCGCTCAGCCGCTGCCCGTTCCAACAGTTGCTCTTCCTCGGCAGTCAAACGCAACTGCGGACCTTCTGTATCCTCCTGCAGGTAGTAGAGGCTCGCATGCAGCGCCACTTCGGGAATCTCGCCGGAGTGGCGCACCAAAAGCAGTTCTTCCTCAAGTATGAGCAGACGTTCATCATGCATGGCTGTTGTCTCCAGGTTGCACCGCTGCTGGCGCGTCATCCAGCTCAAAAATAGTGCGCACCGTGTGGATGCGCTCACCCAGGCCCACACAGTGGTTCTCTGCCTTCAGGTATTGCAGCGGGTGGTAGAGCATCTTGCTGGCAATGGCAAGGGCCATCTTCTCCAGTGCCTGCTGCTGCGCCTCGCTGACCGCGCCGATGCGGCCAGCAGTTTTTCCCACCTCAACCTGCACAATGTTTTCCATCAAGGCACGCAGTTGAATAATGGTTGGGGTTGAGGCCATGTTTTCCAGCCAGAGCCCGAACTTGAGCACCTCCTCGCCGATGATGCGCCCGGCCTTGACCGCCTCCCGGTCGCGATCCGCCCGGTTCAGCTCAACCACGTTCTGCAGGTCGTCAATGTCGTAGAGGTAGATATTATCCAACTCGTTGATAGCCGGATCCAGGTCGCGCGGCACCGCAATGTCAATAAAAAACAGGGGCCGGTTGCGGCGGCTGCGCATCACCCGACGCACATCTTCCTTGCGCAGGATAAATTCGGTTGCGCCAGTAGAGCTGATGATCACATCCACATGCTGTAACTGCTCCTGCAGTTCGGCCAGACTAATGGCTGTTCCCTTAAAGCGCCTAGCCAGATTCACCGCGCGCTCCAGGGTGCGGTTGGCCACCGCTATCGAGGTCACGCCATTGCTCAGCAGATGTTCCGCCGCCAGTTCCGCCATTTCCCCTGCACCAATGAGCAGGGCCCGCTTGCCAGCCAAATCGCCAAAAATCTTGCGGCCCAGTTCCACTGCGGCATAGCTGATTGAGACTGCGCTTGCGCCAATACGAGTTTCGGTGCGCACCCGCTTTGCCACAGAAAAGGACTTATGCAACAGCCGGTTGAGGATAAGGCCAGTACCACCAGCCTTCGCGGCCGCACGATAGGCATCCTTCATTTGGCCAAGAATCTGCGCTTCGCCCACCACCATGGAATCCAGGCTGGCTGCCACCTGAAAAAGGTGTTCAATGG
>CAZEIT010000321.1:0-3034 GCA_964512515.1 uncultured Desulfobulbus sp. | reverse complement strand
AGCGGGGCTGCCGGGCAAGAGAGGTTAAACGGACTTCAGCGGTAATGAGGTATTCAACCCCTTGTAGAGCCAGCATGTTGCGTTGGGTGCCATCGGCTGCGCCGCCTCCGGCCTGGATGGGTGAAACAATGCGGGTTCCGTTCATCCAGCTTTTCACATTATCCATGCTGATGACAGCGGTGACCTCGTTACGACGAAAAGAAATCCACCGGCCGCGCTTGATGATGTGGATGCTGTCAATCAGATAGTACATCTGCGGCTCCCAATAGATCGCTTCCAGGATACCGCGCGCCGCGGAAGGGGTGATTACAGGGTAGCTGACGCGCTCAACCTTCATTTCTGGGCGAGTAAAACAGGCAAAGTCACCCCAAACGCGAATGGTCACACGATTGGGCGGTGCAGAGGGTATGTTTTCGTTCATACAAAAAAATCCTCCAAGGGGCGGTCATTCACAAGAAGCCCAAGATTCGGGTGATATATTCCATCTTTGAGCACAAACAGATCAATATTGGGGAGCAGCGGTTCAATCAGGGTGTCGCGAAGGATTACTTCAAAATTTCTGTCACGAACATTCACCATATACCGCTGTAAACGGCGCAGGTCGTTGCGGGAAAAACGCGGCCCTTCCCGGTCAGGTTTGCGAGCACGGATTTTTTCGACAAGATGCTTTGCCTTGCCGATGGGAATAACCACTGGCTGACCATCATCTTTGATAACTTTCGCCTTTGCCTCAACCCCACGGAATCGAAAATTGGTCCGATCTTCCTGAATGCTGAACTGACCACGTTTGTCATGATCAGTGGGGGTAATGGCATAAAGCTCGGTGAAATAATCATGAAAAATCTCAGGACTGGTGGCGAGTTTTTCGGCGGCATCATCGCCAAGCCGGGCCAAGGTAACGGCAGCTTGCTGGGTGGCGGTACTGTAAATGCCGGGCGGCAGCTTTTTCACATCTGCCGGAGTAAAAATGCGGATAATGCTCTCCTCAGGTAAAAATAGCCCTTTGCGGTTGCAGCGGCCCGCAACCTGAACAATGGAATCCAGAGGCCCCATGGCTCGCCAGACAGCTGGGAAATCCACATCAACACCAGCCTCGATGAGTTGGGTGGAGACGACGCGACAGGGCAGCCCGAAATCGAGGCGCAGACGAATCCAGCGGATCAGCGCCAACCGGTGGGCAGGACACATGGCAGAAGAAAGATGAACCGGACGCAAGTTGTCAGGTAACTTAGCTCCTGTTTTGGAGCAATATTCTTCGCGAAGTGTATTGTCCAGGGTTTCCCAGAGTTCTCTGGCATGCCTGGTCAGGTTGACCACGCACAGGCATTGCGGTGTCTTGGCGAGCTGTTCGGCAAGCGTCTTCCAAGTAAGCGGTTCTGTCCGGGTTTCGAGCTTGTAGGTGACACGCCTTAAGGTTCTGTATAATTCGGCGGGTTCGGGTGCGATTTCCGTTATTTCATGCTCATCAAAACCGTCGGGCAGCGACCGGCTGCGCCGAAAGGCCGGTTGCGTAGCGGAACTGAATACGAAACTAATGCCATAGTTGGCTGCAAGTTCGCGAAAGATATTCAACATTGGCCGTAAAAGATGGGTGGGCAATGTCTGCACCTCATCAAAGATGACTACGGAACGAGCGATATTGTGAAGTTTGCGGGCACGCGACGGCGAGGCAGTGAATAGTGATTCGATAAACTGCACTGAAGTGGTGACAATAACCGGTGCGTCCCAATTTTCCGTAATCAGTTCAAGGCGGGATTTCTCCTCTTCATTAGGGTTGTCGCGGGATTTGACAGAGGAATGATTTTCCAGGACGATCCCCGTGTTGGCCGGGTCCAAAATACGACGGTACTCGGCGGCGTTTTGCTCGATGATTGTCAGATAGGGTATGACCACAATAACCCGGCGGAGGTTGTTTGCCTTGGCATGCGCCAAGGCAAAAGCCATGGCGGAAAGCGTTTTGCCGCCGCCGGTGGGTACAGTGAGCGAGAAAAAACCCGTCGTTTGCCTGCTGGTGGCCAGGCAGGCATCGAAAATGCGGTTTTGTGCGGCAGTCAAACTACTGTCCGGGTTCAGTGCGGCGCTGCGTTTACGCTCGCGCTCGGCGATGACCCGAGACAGTAGATAACCCGCATCAAGAGGGATTTCGCTGTTGGCAAGCTGGATGGTGTTCACTCCAAGTTCAGGCCAATGCGCTGAATCTAGTCGATCAGCATCAATAAGACAGGAAAACAGCATCCGGGTATACAGTTCCGTGGCCAACGCGAATTTTTCTTCCGACTCATCAGCCAGTTTTATGAGATGTGCCGGGACCCCGGGAAAAGGTGGCAAGGCAGTGGGCAGTTCCTTGTCGAGCCACGCAGCAAGTTGTTTGTCAGCAATATTGGCGATAAGCAGGGCGCGGGCTGCTGGGAAGTCCTTTTCAAGCAAACCCACGAGTGCGCCAGGATTTTCTTTATCGGCAGCCACAGCCGCACCTTTCTGCAGATCAGCAAGGTTGTGCAAGCCGGCATGGTGGCCGGCAATAGCAAATGCTGCCCCCAACTGCTTCGATGCAAAGGCATGGGCACCGCCGTAAATGGCATGCCTGGTTTCAGCATCATCTGCACGTTCTTTGCGCAGATATTCCTGAAAAGGAGGTCGATATTTTCCAAGATCGTGCTGCAAGCCGGAAAGGAATGCTTCAATATCGAGGATCGGGTCGTTCAAACCCGTATCGCGTGCGAACTTCCACGCTATTACAGCCACTGCCAGCAAATGTTCTCCCAGCGGCTGCCAGTCAGATCTGTCGGGATTTGGTGTGGAATGAGCGTAATATTGAGGCATGGGCATTACGGAAATTGGTTTGTCAGATTTTTCTTCCTTGGATCGGAAGCCATTGAAGGCGACGCATTATTTCATTGTACGGGATGGGCAATATGAAAAACAAGATTGTAGTCTGAATCTTCCGGGTTTCCTGCTACTGTGCGGTTTACTTGCTTTACCTTGGTACAACTTCTGCTGCAATTTGCCTCGTTTTGGCGTATAGTAATCATTG
>CAZEIT010000320.1:638-3038 GCA_964512515.1 uncultured Desulfobulbus sp. | reverse complement strand
CTTGCCGATGCCACCGGCAGGTGTTCAATCTGGGCCAGGCGAAATTCGACATTGGCGTATCCGTGCTCTGCTCTGTTTTTTTCCGCCAGTTCCACCATTTCCGGGGTCATATCAACCCCGATAACTGAACCAGATGCACCAACCTCCTGCGCGGCAAGAAAACAGTCGCCGCCAGCGCCACTGCCCAAATCCAGTACTGTTTCACCGGGTTGCAGGGCAGCAAAGGCACAGGGGTTGCCGCAGCCCAGGCCAAGATTTGAACCGGCAGGTGCTGTGGCCAGATCATAAGAGGAATAGCCGAGCCGTTGCGGCGCTATCTGGGCAACACCACCGGATGGGCCGCAGCACGAAGGGGCGCAGCTACCTGTAGGCGTATCCTTGGCGGCAATCTGCCCATAGTGCAGGCGTACCATTTGGGGAATTTCATCTGGTTTATATTGCTTCATGCGTGCTCCTCGGATTAAACACAGAAAGAAATGGCAGTGTTAAAAATGCCGTCAGATGGAACATGTGTAGAAATACCTAATCGATTCAATCAAGTAAAGTTAGTTGTTAATGAGGATTGAACCAGAGCTTGTATAACCCATTCGGCCAGGTTTTTCGGCCCAAAGAACAGTCACGGCATGAACAATGATTTGAAGAATACACACGCCAGAGGCCTTTGGTGGAAACGGTTCTTTTATAATGTAACCGGGGCGAACTTTGATTATGAAGTCGGCCCCAACTGGTTTGCCTCAGTAATGGGGACTGGAATTATTGCCAACGCCTCCGCCTCCCTACCCCTGTTTTCCAGCCGCCTCACGATGTTTGCCCTTGTGGTCTGGTGCCTGGCCTGTTCGATGCTGCTCGGCCTGCTGCTTGCAACCTCTTTCTTCCTGTTTCGACGGAAAAATGTATGGATCAGACATTTCCGCGATCCTATGATGGCGCAATTCTATGGAGCGCCACCCATGGCCGCGCTGACCGTTGCCGGCGGGGCTCTCCTGGTAGGGCATCAACTCCTGGGCTGGGATCTTGCCCTGAACCTTGCCTGGATTCTCTGGCTCATAGGCACCGTCACCGGTTTCTGCTCGGCTGTCATCATCCCGTACCGTTTATTTACCGTGTTCAAAGTTCGGCCCGACTCCGCCTTTGGGGGCTGGCTCATGCCGGTCGTCCCGCCCATGGTTTCCGCCACCATCGGAGCCATGCTCGTTCCCTACGCGCCGGTGGGCGTGATGCGGCAAACCCTTTTTTATCTCTGCTTTTCCCAGTTCGGCCTCAGCATCCTGGCTGGACTGATCATTATTGCAATGATCTGGAGCCGTCTGGCACACCACGGTACTTCAGGCACCTCGCGCGTTCCCACTTTGTGGATCGTGCTTGGACCTCTCGGGCAATCCATGACCGCTGCCGGCATCCTGGGCACGGTTGCCCAAGGCACGATTCCGGAGAAACTGGCCTTTGGTTTTGAACTGTTCGCCGTGTTTTACAGTGTCCCTGTGTTCGGCTTTGTGCTCCTCTGGACCTGCCTGGCGATCCTCCTCACCCTCCGGGCCCACCACAGAAACATGAAGTTTGCCCTTACCTACTGGGCTTTTACCTTTCCGGTCGGCACCTGTGTCACCGGAACAGCGCAACTTGCCCTGCATACGGGTCTGCCGCTCTTTACCTGGGCCAGCATCCTTTTTTATCTTGGTCTGCTCAGCGCCTGGGCAGTGGCTGCCTTCGGCACGACCAGGGGCATGATCACGGGGCATCTGTTCAAGCCGCCTTCAGCGGCCCCAAGCCCCATCATCTCAATGAAAGACCCCTAATCCAAGAGGGTTTTCCTGCATGTAGTCTGGCTACAGAAAAAAGGCGGAGATTTTTGATCGCAGCGTGCAGAACAGCTTAAGAAGGCTTTTGGGCATCTATGTTTTTGGATCTTTTCAGCGCAGCACTGTACGAGTTGAGTGGTGTTACACAAACTTACTGCGGAACATAAAATAGACTGCGCCAACCAGGCAGAGACCAGCCCATAAATAATCGAGTTTAAGCTCCTCTTTGAGATAAAAAACCGAAAAAGGGACAAAGACGGACAAGGTGATCACTTCCTGGATAATCTTGAGCTGGCCAACCGATAACATTGTATAGCCTATTCGGTTGGCAGGTACCTGCAGCAGGTATTCAAAGAGGGCAATGCCCCAACTAACTAGAGCCGCAATGATCCATGGTTTGTTGTTCAATTCTTTCAGGTGCGCGTACCAGGCAAAGGTCATGAACACATTGCTTAAGATGAGCATGCCGACCAAGAGGATAACCGAACACATCACTTCCATCCCTGTTCCGTGATAAAAAAGCTTGCCTGATCTGCGCCGCAGCACAAGAGGCGAAAACAGTCACCCGATCTACCATCTTGTGGGGCAGGAAAGAAGAGGT
>CAZEIT010000320.1:0-628 GCA_964512515.1 uncultured Desulfobulbus sp. | reverse complement strand
TTTTTCCGCATGTTTTGCCAGGGATTTTATTCTGACCGCAGGGCTTCGAGCGGATCCAGCATGGCGGCCTGGCGGGCCGGCAAAATCGAGGCAAGCATTCCGACAAACAGGGCCAGCAGCTCAGCAAGCGCGACAAAACTCCAAGGGGTGTGAAAGGGAATGAGCGGCACAAAAAGCTTCACCATCAGTGCGCATAACAGACCAGCAAGCAGCCCCGCAGTGCCGCCAAGGAGCGCCAGCAGCGTTCCTTCCACAAGAAAAAGCAGTAGGATCTGTCCTCTGGTTGCGCCAATGGCGCGCAACAGGCCGATTTCACCGGTGCGTTCACGCACGGCAATGGTCATGACCGTGAAAATGCCCACGCTCCCCACCAGAAGCGAGATTCCGCCCAAAGCGCCAACCGCCACGGTCAGCATACCCAGCACCGAGCCCAGTACATCCAGCATTTGCTGCTGGGTGGTGATGGTGAAATCCTCTTGGCCGTGCCGGGCCAAAAGCACCCGCTTGATAGAGGCCACCACCTCATCGGCATGCATGCCTTCCCGGTAGAGCACATCTATTTCCATGAGTCCTTCCCGGTTGAACAGGTCCAGAGCGCGGACCGCCGGGATATAGACTGTGTCATCCA
>CAZEIT010000319.1:0-3052 GCA_964512515.1 uncultured Desulfobulbus sp. | reverse complement strand
TCGGACAACGTGTACGAGCGCGCCTGCACCCAACTGGTGGTAACGGCAGTGGAACCGTTTACAGACACGGAAATGATCGGGCGCACCAATGAAATCTATTTTGATATGAAGCACCAGCGCCAGGACTTCATAGAAATGGTAGCTGCTGAGGCAGGACTGAAGGAAGCCCGAAACCTTATCCTGAGCACCATCTTCAAGATAGTGTCGCATAATATTTTGCCTGGCATCGAGCAAAAAAAGGTAGATGCCCTGAAGATGATCAAAAACGACTATGGCAAGCATTCAAAAAAACGGCTGAACGAGCTGTATGCCATACTCTACCTGATCTTGGGGGAGGTGGTGAAATACATCTCCCAGCCAGGACACAAGGCCGACCAGACCCAGGCCAGGTGGATTCTTGACCACTGGATTGTGACCCAGAACCAGCGCGCCTTTGCCAACTCGGCAGAGACAAACAGGGTGCTGTACGCCCTGGAGGCCTTGCTTAGGGAATACGAGCAGCGGCCTGAAGGCTTTAAGAACTCGTATGGGCTGGAGGTGCGCGAATCCGGCAGCGAGGAGGGTGGGGATAGGCAATTTGTTTTTGTCGCTTCAACCGGGGAAATGCACATGGCCCTTGACTGGCTGGCCAAGGACAGGGGGATTGCCAACCCGTACCGGTCATCGTCGCAACTGGGTGCGCGTATCAGTGATTCCCTGGAAGTGTTGAACAGGGCAGGGTGGGAATTCAAGCAGAATGCCACGGCGCGGAAGGGGACACGCAGACACCACTTTGTCAAAACCTTCAAGTGACACAGGTAGAGGGGCTGGCAACCGGTTGGAAGCCTGGCCGAAACCCCGTGAAGATTAGATAAATAAGATGATAGTTATCTGTGACGGCGGTCTCAATTTGAACGCTTTTGGGCTAAGGTCAAAAATCGCAAAAAAATCCAAAAGTCGATTAAAGGCGATTGAAGTCGATCTATGGAGATTGAAAGCGATTGGCTATCCTAAGAAGAAGCCTCACTCATACTCGACAAAGCTCAACCATGCTCGATGATGCTACATCGGTAGTGCGGTTTATAAAAAAAAATGCCGGGACATTTCCCCAGGATTTACACCCTTTACACCCCCCACCACTTAACTATTTATTTTTATTATAAATTATAAAAGGAAAGGGGGTGTAAAAGGGGGTGTAAAAGGGGGTGTAAAGGGGGTGTACATCCTCAAAAGGGGGTGTACATCCTCAAAAGGATATGCACCCTTTGCACCCTTAAGTTTTAACGTAAAATCAACGAGTTGTTCTTAAGGGGGTGTACATCCTCTAATAGGATTTACACCCCTTTTTTGAACGTAATATCAGTGAGTTAATGCGCAAGGGTGTAAAGGGTAGGGGTTTTGAGAAATATCCACCTCTTCTTTTCAAGGGGAAAAAGACCATGGCCAGACCGATAAAGGTGTTCGAACCGATTACTAGTGAGCAAATCGTCAAGATACACGCCAGGGCGCGTGAGATTGGCCTGCTGGAGGCCGGTTTGCACGAAATGATAGCGGCGCTGGCTGATATTCCCTTGATGACGGCCTTATCCAAACAGGAGGCCATTGTTTTGATTGAACAGCTCGAAGGGAACTACGAGCGCCCTTATCCGGCCAAGCCACGCTATAGCGATGAGGTTGAAGGGGACGCCTCGCAACTGCCCAGCTATTACCACGTGCGGGACATCCGGCGGATGTTCCGGCAACTGGGCTGGAACAGGGAGCAAGTCAAAAACTGGCTGGTGAAGTACAGGAAGGAGAAGAACATCCGCTCCATGGGTAGGAAGCAGGCCAAGGCAACCTGGGCGGTTTTGAAGGGCATGGTGGAGAGAAAAGGGGTGCAATGGGAGTAGCCTGGCGCGGTGGGCTTCGAACCCACGATATGTAGCGGAATTGCTATGCACAACTCCGGCACCCCGCTGCCACCTGCGACCATCACGCCAGGCAGGAAGAAGTAGTATAGGGGAAACCAGGGCAGAAGACAAGCCCTGGTCAATAGAGCAGCAAATAAACTGGAGGAATCACAATGAGCGTACATGCTGTATTGGAAGAAAAACGGATGCTTGAGAAACAGATTGATGCAGTTCAGCAAGAGATCAGGGCGCTACCAGATGTTAATGCCAAAGAGGAAGGCTTGCAGAGGGACAAGAGAGAATTGGTTTATAGGCGGGATACGCCTCGGTGGGAGCAAGTGTCTGGCCCTTTTTCACTACACGACTTGCGGGTGCTGGAGGCATCCATACAGACAAAAGAAGCAGAATTGAAGATACTAAAGTCCAATAAAAGCGAACTGAGCAACCGGCTTGCACAGCTTGAACAACAGTTTGGCCAGCTCGATCTTTCCTTTACCGCTGAAGAGGTGGCAGAAGTCCAGGCGGAATGGATGAAGCTTGAAGAGCGGTTGAAGGCTCTGCAAGGGGCACTTTCTGCAATTGAGAAGGAGGAAAAGCTCTCAGAAAAAACCTTGAGCGAATTGACCAGCCTGAAGGTGAAGCATGAAGACCTGTTGGCTGATATAGCCCTTGGAATAGATGGTGCCGCTGAAGAGATCAAGGCAATAGGTGGGCTCCTGCCAGAGCTGCAAGAACAGTATGAGGCCGAGAAGGCCAAAGAGCTTGAGCAGGAAAAAGCCGCTGCTGGCTTGCGCCGCAAGATTGAAGGGGTGAAGGATCTTCTTCCGACTGCCAAGGGGAATTATCGGGTGGCCTTGGCACAGTTTGTTCAAAACGAGATAGACCAGGCTGGATGCGAGTACGTTGAATTGGCGCAGCAATTCTCACAAAGCTTTCTTCGGGTTGTTGCTCTGGCAAGCATTTGTGACGACCTGGGGAAAACAATACGGGTATTTGGCCCTCGCACTGCGCAGTTCAACATACCAGCGTTTAGAATTAAACCATGCATGGAGTTCATCAACACCCAGATTTTTGATTTTTCAACCGCTGATATAACGCCCGCACTTGAGGCTGAAGCTGACAGGCTGGGGCAACAAGGACTGATGCTGCCGACGTAATGCAGCCTGCTCACAGCGCCATTTATT
>CAZEIT010000318.1:0-3071 GCA_964512515.1 uncultured Desulfobulbus sp. | reverse complement strand
CCGAGGCACGGTCGCTGCGTATGCTGGCAGACCGCATCAACAGCGAGGGCGGCATCAACGGTCATGTCCTTGAAGTGATTATCAAGGATTCGGGCAGCAGCCCGGAAAAGGCCATCTCCTTTGCCAAACAGTTGATCGAGGAAGAAAAGGTGCTGGCCATTATCGGCCCCTCCACCAGCGGCGAGAGCTTAAGCATCAAAAAAATCTGCGAAACCGGCAAAACCATTATGCTGTCCTGCTCTGCAGCAGATGTGATTGTGCAACCGGTACTGCCGCATATCTTCAAGGTAGCGCCCAGCGACGCCTATGCGGCTGACCATATCTTCACCTCCATGCAGAAAAAGGGTATCAGTAAGATCGCGGTGCTTTCCGCCAATGACGGTTTTGGCAAAGCAGGCAAGGAGCAATTGGCCAAGCACGCGCCCACGTACGGCATCAGCATCCTAGCCGAAGAGGTGTACGACAAAAACGCCACTGATCTTTCCGCCATTGTGGCCAAACTCAAGGCCAATGCGCAAATCCAGGCAGTGGTCAACTGGTCCATCGTGCCGGCCCAGTCTATCCTGGCCAAAAATATCCGCCAGGCTGGCTGGCAGATTCCGCTCTACCAGAGCCATGGTTTTGCCAATATCAAATACGCGGAAGCAGCAGGCCCGGCAGCCGAAGGCATTATGTTTCCAGCCAGTCGCGTGCTCGTGGCAGACAGCCTGCCGGAAGGTGAAGAAAAAACTGCCCTGCTTGCCTACAAAACCGCCTACGAGCGCCAGTTTAACGAGCCGGTATCCACCTTTGGCGGCCACAGCTACGATGCCCTCAACATTCTGGCAAACGCCATCGTTAGCGCAGGCTCGACTGACCCGGCCAAGGTGCGCGAGGCAGTGGAAAAAACCACTGGCCTGATCGGCACAGCCGGCACCTTCAACTATTCGGCAACTGATCACGGCGGCCTCAGTACCGAGGCCTTCACCATGTTGACGGTGCAGGATGGTAAGTTTGTTATTTTGAAGGAGTAGGAAAATGCCGGAAGCAGGAGGCGCTACCCTGATCACCTGGCTAGACGCCTGGATGCAGGCCCAGAATGTGCCGCTTTGGGGTGTGGCAGACCTGAGCGGTTTTGCCACGCCCGCAGATGTAAGTGGCCTTGGTTTTGCAGCAGCCCTGGCCTTTGCCCTGCCCATGGATAAGGCCGTAATGGCCAGCATCCAGAATGGCCCCAACCAGGCCTATGCAAATTTATATGGCGCTGTGAATGGCCGCATCAACGAAATCAGCGCAGAACTTGCCGCAGCCCTGCGGCAACGCGGCATCCGGGCCCAGGCCCTGGCAGCCTCACAACGTACAGACCAGGTGAATATCCGGGGTGATTTTCCCCATAAAACCGCAGCAACCAGGGCTGGCATTGGCTGGATAGGCCGTAACTGCCAGCTTATCACCCGCAGCTATGGCCCCTGGGTGCGTCTGGGTACGGTTTTTACAGACTTTCCCCTCAAAGAGCCGGGGCCGGTTGTAGAACGCAGTTTTTGCGGTACGTGCACCAAATGCATCAGCGCCTGTCCAGCCGGAGCCCTGCAGGGCGCGGCCTGGTTTCCGGGCATTGCCAGGGAGGCTTTGCTTGACGCACAAAGCTGCGACAACTGGAAAAAGGCCCACTATGCGCAATACCATAATGGCCATAACTGCGGCATCTGCTCAGCCGTGTGTCCGCATGGGCTGAAGGGCCTGGCCAGGTGACGAACAGGTTGTCTGCACGCCAGCACCCTGAAATTTCATCAGAATTATATTATGCCAGCCAGGGGCAACACTTTGCAGGTATGGATTCTGCTTGGGCAGAAGCAAGGGGACAATGCCCAGTTGCGTGCCTTGGCCGAACTGCTGGCCTGGCCATGTACAGAAAAGCAGCTCTTTTTTAACGGGTTTGCAGGCATACCCAATATTTTTCTGGGGCCACACCTGCGCAGCTTGGCTGCGCCAAGTGCTCAGCTGCAGCCACCCTGGCCGGATCTGATCATCACGATTGGCAGGCGCGGTGTTCCTGCTGCCAGATGGGTGCACAAGCAATCCGGCGGGCGCGCCAAACTGGTGCATCTTGGCCGCCCCTGGGGCCCGCTGCACTGGTTTGACCTGATTGTCACCACCCCGCAGTACTGCCTGCCCAGGCGGGATAATGTGCTCCACAATATCTTGCCCATCTCTATCCCGTCTATGCCACGCAAGGAGGAGGGCAATGCAAGCTGGGCTGCCCGTTTCAGCAAGCTGCCCAGGCCATGGATTGCCCTCTTGAGCGGCGGCACCAGCCGCCCCTACGTGTTTGACCAGCAAACCGGCACAAGCCTTGGCCAGGCCGCGAGTTCGTTTGCGCTGGCGCAGGGCGGCTCTTTGTTGTTGACTGCCAGCCACCGCTGCCCTGCCCCCTCTTTTGCCGCCCTGCATACGGCAATCAAGACCAGTGGCTGTCCACACCATTGCCACAATCCCCATGAAAGCAGCCAAGAAAATCCCTACGCTGCCTATCTGGCCCTGGCAGACAGTTTCATCGTCACCAACGACAGCGTTTCCATGGCTGCCGAAGCCTGCCTGAGCGGCAAACCGGTGTATATCTACGATCTGCCTGTGCACTATGATTTGAGAATGCGCACGGCACAATGGTTTCGCGCCCGCGCCATGAACAGCCAGGCGGCGCCAGTCTCTGTCACAGGCAAATTGTATGCCTTTTTGGTTGAATATGGCTTATTGACCTCCACCCGGGATGAGCAGGTTTTTATGGATATACTGCGCACAAAAGGGCTGGCAGTGCCTTTCGGGCAAAAAGATGCGCCTCTGAAAACAGTCTATTCAAACCGTCAGGAACTGGAGGATACGGTTGCCAGAATCCAAGGTTTGTTTGAGTAAATGAAATTGGAATCACATTATGCCCAAGACTGACACCAGCCCCATGCCCTTTCTTATCGCCTTTGTCGGTTGGCACAACAGTGGTAAAACCACGGTGGCGGTGCAGGTCGCTTCCCTTCTCCACAGACAGGGGTTTCGCGTAGGCGTGCTGAAAAGCACCAAGGAGACCGGGCTTGCGCCCG
>CAZEIT010000317.1:2966-3083 GCA_964512515.1 uncultured Desulfobulbus sp. | reverse complement strand
GGTCGTTCCCGCCGCCTCCGGCAAGGATATCCTTAATCTCATCATTGCCGCTCAGGTCTTCTGCCCCGGCTGTACCGTTCACCGCCTTCTGCTCCAGCAGTTCCTGCCGGCTCAGTA
>CAZEIT010000317.1:0-2866 GCA_964512515.1 uncultured Desulfobulbus sp. | reverse complement strand
GCCGCCATGGAGTACGTCATTGCCTGTGCCGCCGTAGAGTGTATCGTTGCCCGCTTCGCCATAAAGAAAGTCGTCTGCGCCGTGGCCGAACAACTGGTCATTACCCTCGCCACCAGCCAGGATATCGTTGATGCCGTCATTGCCAGCCAAAGCGTCAGCCCCGGCTGTACCGTTCACCGCCTTCTGCTCCAGCAGTTCCTGCCGGCTCAGTACCGTACCGTCGGCAAAGGCAAAACGATCCACGCGCCGACCCTCACGGCCAGGATAAAACCAATTCGACAAGGTTACCTGATCGCCATTCGCGCCGACCTGGACTGTGAGATCATAGTTGCCGGATTTCTCCAAACGAAGATCAGCCAATGCAATACCCGCGCCAAAAGAAAGTGTATCGGTACCTTCAATATCATCGGCAGTTATCGCATCTTGGCCATCGCCCAGGTTGAATACGAACACGTCATCGCCGGCACCGCCGGCAAGCGTGTCATTGCCTGCGCCACCAACTAAGGTATCATTGCCGCCTTCGCCCTGCAGGTAATCGTTATCCGCGCCGCCATGGAGTACGTCATTGCCTGTGCCGCCGTAGAGTGTATCGTTGCCCGCTCCACCCAAAAGTGTGTCATTGGCTTCATTGCCGCTGATGGTGGCATCACTCGCATCGCCGAAAACAATATCGTTGCCTCTTGTTCCAGTAAATGACCCGTGCTGAACTGATATACCATTTGCCTGCAGGGCAGTCTTAAACTCATCGGTCCATTCAAGCTTGTTGGCCCAATTAAAAAGCAGAGAGTCGCCTTGCCAGCCAAACGCGCTGAGATCGCTCCCAAAAGCCTTGCTAAAATCAGCCAGATCGGCAAAAGCACTGGCGGCATTGCTTTGCAATGCATTCTCCCAGTGCGCAGTAAAAGAGGCACTGTCTATCCTCAAGTAGCCGGCAGCATTTTCCACAATTTGCATGTTCTTCAAGTGCTTTACTAGCCGTGTTTGCAGAGCAAGCTCCTGCCAAACACTCTCTACCAAGGCGGTGTAAGATTTTTCCAATAAAGCTTGCGCGTTAGGGCCGGTACTAACGTTCATGGTGGCACTAAGGGTGCGGAAGTTCTTTCCGTTGAACGCCTCAAGTATAGTCAATCGTTCGCGCCAGATAGCATTACCTTCGGCATCCTGTCCCGAAAAGGTGTAGCTTACCTTGTTTCCCGCAGCCTCCCATTTTATAACGGTCATCATAGAGCTGGTGTCGGCCCACGCTTGCAGAATAGTGCCCAGCATGGCACGTTGGGCAACACGATCTTCCGAGGCCTGAAACTGTTCCACTAGCACGCGAAGCTTGTCTGAGAAAGTGGCTGCCTCGCGCAAATCGCGCACCATACCTGCGCCAAACACCTCGGGGAGTGCGGCCGCTTCGGCAGAGAGTTCGATAGCCCCGGTAAACTCTCGGTAAAATGGATTCAGGGCAAACCAAGCATCGGTATATTGCTGCGTCACACCATTCATGGTGTAGCTGGCGCTGCCTTGTAAAATTGTGCCGTCGGTCAGGTAGTGATTGCTCCCGGTTGGTGTGAGGGTAATGGAGGTGATACCCGAACCGGCCAAGGTGAGCAGCTCATCGCTAGAGCTGATGCCATCCTGGTTGCTGTCGCACCAAATGCGAAGAGCATTGTACACGTCATCCTCTGCATTAATTAGCCCGTCGGCGTTCAAATCGAAATCGGCCAAGGCTTTATAGCCATCCTGTGCAAAGGTACCGTTTGCCTGCAGGGTGGAATTACCGAAAAGTTCCCGGCCTGAATCGATCTGGCCGTTACCGTCGCGGTCTAAGGCCAAAAGGCCGTCGTCCGCTCCCACCCAGGCCGTACCTGTTTTAACGCCGTCCCCATCCAGATCAAAAAGAATGTTGCCTTGATTGAGCGCTGTTATTTCAATGCCATCACCATCCATATCAAAGATCAGCGGAGAGCCGGTGATTTGGGCATTATTAAATGCATCTGCAACGGCAGCACCTATGCCTTGAGAAGGGATGTCAGGGTATCCTTTAGATTGGTAATATTTCTTCAATGCTTCTTGCTCTTGTTCTTCTGTAGCTGTTGAGGATGGTGCCATCATATCGGTCAGTAAGGCCGCCAATGGCCACGCCCCAATGCCAAATATTTTTTTTCCTAATGGCCCTGAAGGGAATCCAGTTATATTTTCATACAGTTGACTTAATAAAAGTTTTTCAGCCTTTAACATTCTTTTGTACCATTTTGGTCTATACGGGCCTTCCAATATAGATTGAAGATGGTCTCTATTTAATTCCATATAACCCCCAACGATATTTATTTTTTGTAAAAAAAGTTGCAAAAAATCAAAGTTACGATCAGGTTTATAAATAGTACTACATAGTAGTTTGAAATATTCATAATGCTAAGCAATATTCTTATAAAAACGAGTGAAATAAACAGTAGTGTCAACCAAATTATAATTCGAAATACAAGCTTATGCATAAAGTGCACCACAATATTTACAAATAAAAACTTTCCTGTTTACTTGACATGGAATTATTCATCCTCCCGGACGGCTACCTTTTGTCGCACCAGAAATATGAGGAGAACCCCTCACTAAGCAGCACGACGGCTATTCTTCGAGGAGGCCCATTACTATTTTGTAATATGCGCAGAATTGGTGGAAAATGATTTTCTGGTATCCTGCAAGTAAGTCTATTCATCACTAGTGCTATTACAAATTTTACCCCTCAGGCTGCCTCACAAAATCCGACCAATTCAGAATTCACCTTTGTCAGCAAGCTGCTTCAATTTTTCACAGACAATTTCCACCTTTTTTCTTCGACAATCCCTTTTACCATAGGTTTCAAACTGTGCAATATTTTGTA
>CAZEIT010000316.1:0-3084 GCA_964512515.1 uncultured Desulfobulbus sp. | reverse complement strand
TGTATTGATAGAGGCTGTGTTATGCGCGCAGTTTTCCGGGTAGAATCCATGCCTTTATCTTATTGATATTGTCTTTGATTTGGAACTGCAACTTACTCTATTTTGTTGCTACTCAACAAATTAAACAAGGATGTAAAATGAAAAAGAAACAAGTTCTTGTTTTTATATTTTTTGTGTTACTTGTGATGGTTGTTTCTAGTTGTGTTAAAAATTTACCGAAGGATATCCCTACCCAATCAGGTGATAAGGCTGAATCGGTGAGTGGTTTACCTGATAAATCACTTGATTTTTCCGCCACACCAGCTGGGTTTGCATGGCGGCAATTTAGAGACGTTGCCTTCCTGCGTCCGGATGGATGGTTTGAGCATGCAATGGATCAAGATAAAAATGGATTTAATCTTTATACATATGCGACAAGTCCGACTGAGTTCAGTGTTAAAGATAAATTTGAAATAGGGTTTACTATTGAGATATTTTCTGATCTTTACAAAAATAAAGGAGTTAAGGCCAAAACAATGGCTGCTATACTGATTACCAGTGTAAAAAAAGAAGATATTTTGCTGCTTGATTCAGAGTCTCACCCTGGATTTGAACGGTATTATATGAGATTCAAGGATGAGACTCCTGGGCTTACACCAATTGTTGTACATCGATTTATAATAGCGAATGAACAGACCGACACTATACATATTTTTACCTTCGAAAGTCCGAAAGATTCGTGGACAAAAAATTGGGATGAATTTGGGACTCCGATTCTTAAAGATATTCGTCTGATCATGTCGACAGCACAACCTTAATTTTTAAGTATGATGCAGATGCAGACCAGCTTGCATCTCATATTTACTATCTGATACTGAAGAGCAGAGGACACCTTGAGATGGAATTGACATTGAAACCATCTGTCTTCCTCGACCGTGACGGCACCATCAACGAGCAGATGGGCTATATCAACCATATCAGCCGCTTTGTCTTGTTGCCCGGCGTAATACAGGCCATTCGCCGACTCAACAGCCTGCAGGTACCGGTGGTGGTGGTCACTAATCAATCCGGATTGGCCCGGGGCTATTTTCCTGAATCGCTTTTGCAGACAGTGCATGAAGAGATGCGGCGGCAACTGCAGGCCGAGGGCGCGCATGTGGATGGAATCTATGTTTGTCCGCACCATCCAGAGGCCAGGCAGGAGCGGTTTCGCCAAAATTGCACTTGCCGCAAACCCAAAACCGGTCTGCTTGAGCAGGCGGCAGCCGAACTCAAACTGGACTTGTCCCGCTCCTACATGGTGGGGGATCGTTGGTCGGATCTGCGCTGTGGTGCAGCCGCTGGCACAGCCACGGTGCTGGTGCGCACCGGTTATGGCCGGGGTGAAGAGCTGTATATTGGGCCCCAGGAAACCCTGCAACCGGATTATGTAGCCGATGATCTTTTGGCTGCGACAGCCTGGATTGCTGCTCGATTCTAGATAGCGATAGATAGCGAGCAGGTGTCCTGTTGGCGCGTGCCGCTGATTTTTCTGTGGTTAATCAGGATATTTTTGAAAGGAGACGATCCATGCCTACTGTGCGGCAGTTCTCATCTTTACTCTGTGTGCTTTTATTGCTCTCTGGCTGTACTTACAATACGATCCAGCAAAAAGAAGAGGCGGTGTTTCAGGCCTGGAGCGATGTGGAGGCCAGTTTGCAACGCCGGGCCGATCTTATTCCCAACCTGGTAGAAACCGTGAAGGGCTATGCCCGACACGAGCGGGAAACCCTGGATGCCGTGGTAAGCGCCCGCACCAAGGCTACTGCGGTGCAGGTTTCGGGCAAGGATTTGGCCAATCCTGATTTGATGCAGCAGTTGCAAGCGTCTCAGGGAGAACTCAGTTCAGCCCTGTCTCGATTGATGGTTGTGGTGGAGGCCTACCCAGACCTGAAGGCCAATCAGAATTTTCAGGATTTGCAACATCAGCTGGAAGGCACGGAAAACCGCATCAACGTGGCAAGGCAGCGCTACAACGAGGCTGTGCAGTCCTTCAATGCGGTCATCCGCGGCTTTCCAGGCAGGTTGATCAACGAGCGCCTGCTGCACCTGGAACGCAAAGAATACTTCAAGGCCACAGGCCAGGTGCATGAAGCGCCAGCGGTTACATTTTAATGCCGGCCGGATGCACAGCATGGCCCTTCGCCTGTTCACCCTTTTTTGCTTTAACCTCTGCGCTCTCCTGACATGGTTTCCCGGCCAGGCAGCCGCGCTGGAGGTGCCACCGCTCCAAGGGAGGGTGAACGACCTGGCCCAAATCCTTGAGCCCGCCACCCAGCAACTTCTGGAGGAGAATCTGGCCCGGCTTGAACAGGAGGATTCCACCCAGATTGTGGTGCTCACCATGCCATCTCTTGACGGCGACAATCTGGAATCCTTTTCCCTCAGGGTCTTTGAGCATTGGCGCTTGGGACAGAAAGACAAGGACAATGGCGCTTTGCTTCTTATTGCGGTGCAGGATCGTAAAATCCGCATTGAAGTGGGTTATGGCCTGGAAGACCGGCTCACCGATTTGCTCAGCGGTCGCATTATCCGTAACGAAATTGCCCCAGCCTTTCGTCAGGGCGACTATAATCAAGGTGTGATCAATGGGGTGGGGGCCATGATTCAGGCGGTGCAGGGCGCATATAGCGGGGCCAGTACAGCGAAAAGCAGCTCTAACAGCAGGGCTGCGAATAACGACGACCCTGCTTTTATGGGGATGATGGTGAGTGTTTTGCTGATTGGAAGCATCTTCTCCCATAGACAAAAACTGGCCGCTGCTCTGGGCGGATTGTGCGGCATGGGCATGGGCCTAGTGTTTCCAAGTCCAATACCCTTTTGGTTTCTTGGCATCATGGGCTGTATTGCTACCCTGGTGTTTGCGCGGCTGGCTTCTTCGCGTTCTGGCCGCAGCTCTGGCCGTGGTGGCGGTTATAGCGGAGGGTTTGGCGGTGGCAGTGGTGGTTTTGGCGGCGGTGGCGGCAGTGGCGGTGGAGGCGGCGCCTCCGGAGGGTGGTGATATGCGAACCCTGGCAGAAAAATTTTTCAGCAGACACGAAGCTGAGCGCGTCAAGGCTGCGGTTA
>CAZEIT010000315.1:0-3085 GCA_964512515.1 uncultured Desulfobulbus sp. | reverse complement strand
AAGCCAGAAACAGCAACCAAATCAGATCATTGCTTATTTTATCCCTCAGGATGTCCCACAAAACCCGACCAGTTCACCTCGATCGCCAAGCACTCACGACTGAAGTCATCCAAAACGTTGAACGTCCTAAACCTCTGACGCGCTGGCCAGCGCGTCATGCATGAAGTCAATGGCCAATCAACATTGGCGTATGGCGCAACCGCAAGTGGTGGCGGGCTACGCGAAGGCAGGCGCTTTTTGCCTTTGTTCCGCAGGTTCATCTTCAAAAGACAGTATACCCGGTAGACGCGTTTATGGTTCCAGTGAAAACCGTGCCTGCGCAACACCGCAAACAGCTTGTTAAACCATAGCGAGAATATCGCTGGGCCAGTCCCAGAAGCGCTGCAATGATCGGCGAATCATCTCTTTGTTTCAGCAGCATTACTGCATCACCGATAAAAGGCCAACATCAATGCCGGAAAAGTCGTTGTCAATACCCATTGTATCAAGGATTTGCGAGATCTGGCCGCGATGGTGCACGCCATGAACCATGGCGATATTCAGGAGGTAGTGCAACGGCACACAGGCTGGGTTGCCGCCGTACCAGTCAATGGGTAAGAGCTGGTTTAAATCCTCTTCGCTCAGGCTTTGCAAAAGCTCTACCGTGGCCTGGTCTGTCTGTTTGGCAATATCCTTGAGCTGCGCCCACTGGCCGGTATCAAGGGTGTCACTATCTGGCATCTGCAGTTTGGCGGTGCCGGCCAGAGCCTTGCTTTCCGGCAGGACTGGCCGCATCAGACCATGGAAGAAGAGGATGGAGCCAATGTTGTGCTGGGCAAGACCTGTCAGGCTCTTGTAATAGCTTTTGCGGTCACGGTTGCGCTCTTCCGGGCTGAGCTTGTCGAGTAGTTGGAGCACCTTCTCGTTGGCCTGCTGGGTGTAAAGGGCATACATAAGCAGTACTTTTTTCATGGGGATTCTCCTTAAAGGTGGCAGGATGGCTTGCTATGGTTTTTTTTGGCTATGGCAATGCCATATCAGTATGCAAGGGTGAAACGCTTGCGGCTGTGGGCTGGGTGTTCCAGCTCGTTCAGCATGGCAACTGCATAATCAGCGGTGGAAATTCTGCTTCGTCCCTGCTCGTCCTGCACCAGTTGCTCTGTTCCCAGACGGAAGGAGCCTGTTCTTTCGCCGGAAAATATTTCCGCAGCAGGTGAAAGCATGGTCCAATCCAGTTCCTGTTCCTCCCGCAGGAGGCGCAGAGCTGTATATGCCCCTTGGGCAGTGGGTTGATATTCCGCAGGAAAGCTGTTTGCTTCCAACAGGAGCTTGCCTGGTGCGATCTCAAGCGAACCAGCGCCGCCTACCACCAGAATGCGCCTGATATCAGCCTGCTTGGCAGCCGCCAGGATAGAACGGAAGCCGCTTTCGTAGTAGCCTTGTACATCTTTCTGGGCATGGCCGCTAAAGGCGCTGAGCACGGCCTCGTGTCCGGCCATAATTTTTGCCAGTTCAGCCGTACTGTGCACGTCGCAGGCGACAACCTTAAGATGCGCATGCGGCTGCACCTTTTCCGGTTTGGTCACCACCGCTGTCACTGCATGGCCGCGCTCCAGGGCTTCCTGTAAGAGTGCTGAGCCGATAAAACCGCTTGCTCCAATCAAAACAAGGTTCATATTTATTCTCCTGCAAAAATGTGTGTGGATAGTTCTTGCCTCATTACTTCTGTTCCATTACTTGTATCCTGAAATTTTCTTTTGGCAAGTATGCACTTTTTTAGCATATACTATCTACAAAGATACTTTTGTGATTTAAGGAGATAATGAGTGTTTATCAAAAGCCCCTGTGCAGTCACTACAACCCTGTCGGTCATCGGTGGCAAATGGAAACCAGTCATTTTGCACTGCCTGCGTGATACAACCTTGCGTTTTGGTGAATTGATGCGAATGATTCCTGGTATTACCCAGAAAATGCTGACCCAGCAGCTCAGAGATCTGGAAAGCGATGGCATTGTTCACCGCGAGGTCTATGCCGAGGTACCACCCAGGGTGGAGTACAGCATAACCGTCTATGGTTCGAGCCTCTTTCCCGTTCTGGACGCCATGGAGACCTGGGGTAAAGCGCATCAGTGAGCGTTTCTGCACGCTTTTCTTGCATGCTGTGGCAGACAGCGCTTGAATCAGGTCAAGGATTTGATCTACAATAAAACGAGCAAACAAGGAGCAGGTATGGCACAGATCACTGTACGGCAGAGAGGGGTGCTGGCTCAGTGCACCCGTGATTGGCCGCTGTTTTACATGAATGATTTTTCCCGTTTGGGTCTGTTAGTGGATGATCTTTCCCTGGCAGATGGTGTGCTGGCACAGGCAGGTTACAGCATCGAAGAGGGCGAGCATGAAATTCACGTGCAGGTGGAGGGCCACCCGCCGGCACAGGTGATGAAGATTGTGGAATTACTGCAGGGCCAGGGGCTGGATGCGGGCGCTGCCGATCTCATCAGTTGCGTCTACCAGGGCTGATGAGCTTTTCCCGCCCGTGTGGCGGGTAGAGTTTTTAATCAGCAATATGACTGCTTGCGCAGGGCAGCAAGAATAAATCATTGAACGAGTATGGAACAAGACGAGGACAAAAAGTCATCAGGCGAACGTCTCTGCCCTAAGTGCGGCCATCGCCAGCAGGGTGGAGAAGAATGCCGGAGTTGTGGCATTATCTTCCGCAGGGTGGAAGAACGGGAAGAGCGGCGCAAGGCTGTGGCAGAACAGGCGGACCTGCCACCTTATGTCGAAGAAAAGGGTGGTAGCAGCGGTTTAACCCATTTTCTGATGATAGCCCTGTTGGTTGGAGTAACAGCAGGGCTCACCTACCTTTTTACGGCGAGAAAACCGGTTGAGCCCATGCAGGCGCAGGCCCCGTCGCAGGTAGAGATGCAGGCAGCGGAACCCGGCATGACGGCATCTGAGCGCTCAAGCCAGGCAAATGCGGCAATGGCGCGCCAGAGCGCGCCGCAACCCGTGCAACTTCCTGCCGGGACCGACGGCAACCGCATCGAGCGTGCCCGTAATGCCACCGTTGACGTCATTACCCCATGGGGTCAGGGCTCGGGCTT
>CAZEIT010000314.1:0-3093 GCA_964512515.1 uncultured Desulfobulbus sp. | reverse complement strand
CTTGCACCTTGGCGAGAAGGCTCTCGTTCAGGGCGACTGCGGATGTAACCACGCCATGACTGATATTACGGTCTTTATCGGACATGATGCGCAGTTCATCGGCAATGTCCGGCAGAATGGCGGCGCGGTTTTTGTCCACAACCAGAGTCAGAAAACCGGAGAGCATGGCATCGGCCTGCACGTTTTCTGCAATTTTAACCATCACCTGCTGACGCATATCCAGAGGGTAGAGCGGGTTGGCCAACGCATCCCGCACACCGGCTGCTTCATCGTGGAACAGTTCGGCGATGGCGCTCAGCTTCTCACTGTATTCCTCGCCTTTTCCTTCCTGTTTGCCCAGTGAAAAGAGCGCCTTGGCATAACGGCGCGCCAAAATGGTATTTTTCACAGCGCTGCCCCCACTCGTTCAAGATACTGTTCGGTAATGGCTTCTTGATCTGCTGCGGTCAGATTCTTCTTGATCAACTCTTCCGCCATCTTTGCAGCCTCTTCGGCAACCTCTTCACGTAGCCTGCGTTTGGCATCCTCCATTTCACCCTGTACCGCGGCCTGAGCCTGCCGTTTGATATCCTCGGCGGCGCGCTCCGCTTCAGCGAGAATGCGCTCGCTTTCGATCTGTGCCTGTGCCGTGGCCTGGCTGATCACCCGCTCCATCTCCTTTTCCATTCCGGCAAGCTTGGCGGTAAAGGCAACGTAAGAACGTTCGGCTTCATCCCGGCGAGCGCTGATGTCGGCCAGTTCGGCGGCAATACGTTCCTGGCGGCTGCTCAGGCTGTTCATTATGGGTTTGGCCAGGAATTTTACCAGAATAATAAGCAGGGCAATAAAGTTGATGGTGCGCCAGAAAAGATCCTTCAGTTTCTCGCTACTGAGCGGATTGCTGTGTACCTCACCATGGCCTTCAGCTGCGGCAACATGCCCATTGCTAACGACTGCGCCTTGGTGGGGCGCGGCAGTCTGCTCCTGCTGGTTGACGGCGTGCCCGGCAGGCTCAGAAGCCAGCGCCGGAACACTGATTGCAAACATTGGTGGAATGGCTGCAAGCAGCAGGATCAGCGTAAACTGCCGCAGTAGAGATGCCGGCGATGCGTTCATGCTTTCAGACTCCTTCCCAGTATTTTTTCGGCCATAGCTAAAGCAAAGTCTGCTGTATTTTCCTGAAGAGCCTTACGGGCAGTCTCTACCTGTTGGTGGGCGCTATCCAGGGCTTTCTTCTTGTCTTCGTCGGCAACCGCGCGAATGGCTGCAAGTTGTTCCGCTCCAGTAGCCTGGGCCTTTGCCTTGGCTTCATCCAGGGTTTTTTTCGCGCGCGCGCTGCCTTCCCGCATTTTGCGATCCAACTCTGCCTGCTGCTTCTGGGCATTCATCTCAAACTGTGCCACCTCACCCTGCAGGGAGTCGAGGCGCTGCGCTCTTTTTTCCAGAATGCCGAGGATAGGCTTGTAGAGAACAGCATTGAGGACAACCATCAACACGATGATGTTGATGATGTGAAGCAGGAGGGTAATGTCAATAGTTATCATGTTAACTCCCTATAAGCACGCGTTGAACAGGTGCCGGCCACCACAAACGATGAATTGTGATTCATAATACCATCCCGATACCTAATGGAAAATGGAGCGGCTGTCAAATGAATAAAATAATATTTATGCGAGAAATCAATTTTGCTGAGCAGGGGGGGAGCCGTTGTCTGATCGGACCGCCAATCAGGCCAGGAGCTCTGGTTCGTTGTTGAAAAGATTATAAATGACATTGCCACGCGAATTTTGTCGCGTTTGCGGTCGACCCAGTTTGCTGGAGTAATTGAATTGTTGTGTAATCCGCTATTGGTCTATGCTATCATCTTACCTGCCCAGACTGCATTGCATAAGTTGCAGGAATTGGTCCGTACCTGGTGAGGCACTGTGATTGGTCCGTCGTGTGCCGCGGGAACGAGTGAACAAAGGACGTATTCTAGAGAACGTTGTTGAACAAAGAGGATAGTGTGAGCGGAAAGTTGCAAAACGGGCAGGGCTTTGTCCGCATCTTGCGGGCGGCGCGATGTTCCTGGGCTGGGCTTCATGCTGCCTGGCGCAACGAGGAGGCCTTTCGTCAGGAAGCGATCGCGGCTATTGTACTCATGCCCTTTGCCCTGTGGCTGGGTGAAAATGGTGTGGAACGAGCCCTCTTGGGTGGAAGCCTTGTGCTGGTATTGGTAGTGGAATTGTTGAACAGCGCCATTGAGGCAGCGATCGACCGTATCGGCCCGGAACGGCATGAGCTTGCTGGTAGGGCCAAGGATTTGAGTTCTGCAGCCGTTGGCTGCACCATCTGTGTGGTTATAATGGTGTGGTTATGTGTCCTGTGGCCGTAAGGGGCCTGCTTCACCAGGTGCGGTAGCGACCTGTATCCAAATGGACAAAGTCGGAAGAGGGATAAAAGCCTACTCCTCCCGCCTTCAGATTGATGGCATAGTCCCTGAGCTGTTTGGTCGGCACTTCCGAAAAACGTACATCAATGGCCTGACCTACCATGTGCAAACTTTTTTTCGCCACACCGCTACTCTTGTCGCGCAGGCTAGTGTTGGTCTGGGGTGACCGGAAGCCGGAAATGACAGAAAAAACGCCCGTCTTGCCGCAACGGCACTGCAGGGCCCAGAGCATATCCAAAAGCTTCGGGTCTATCCTGTGGACTTCACCGGTACGAAAATCCCCGAGGTAGGAGTTGATTTTGTTCAGGGCCAGAGGATTATAGCTTTTGCCCGCTGCATAGACGAGTTCGAGTTCCTTGCCAGTGTGAGTGTGATAAAAAGAGAGCTTGCGTTTACCGGTACGCAGGGCGGCTTCGGCAAGATCCGGTGCGGAAAGGAGGGCTAGTCCTGCCCCTGTGAAGAGCGCCTTGCCAAGAAAGGCGCGGCGAGACATATGAACTGAAGGAATTTTTTGCTCACTGGTATCCATAGTAAAAACAGTATTATGTTTACTGGTCAATGATTTTCACTTTCTAAACACATAACGAAAAACAAAATCTTATCAGTTTGTCAAGCCAGAGTTGCACGTGCCTGCTGCAATTGCAATGACGGCGATCTTACAGTAATCCGTCCATCAGTCGGAT
>CAZEIT010000313.1:0-3095 GCA_964512515.1 uncultured Desulfobulbus sp. | reverse complement strand
GTCTTTGCCCCGCTTAGCAATGTAGGCGTGATTATTGTGGATGAAGAGCATGAATCTTCCTACAAACAGGAAGATGGCCTGCCATATCATGGCCGGGATCTGGCGGTGCTCAGGGCCAGGCAGGAACAATGCCCGATCCTGCTCGGTTCAGCCACGCCAGCGCTTACCAGCTATTACCATGCGGTGACGGGCAAGTACCAGTTACTGCACCTGCCTGAACGGGTGAGCCCGCATCCCTTGCCGCAGGTGCAAATCGTAGACATGAAGGCAGAAGCACTGCCCCGCGAGCATCAGCTGTTTTCCAGTGTCCTGCTCAGCGCCATGCGGCAGAACTTGGATCAGGGCCAGCAGGCCCTGCTCTATCTCAACCGGCGCGGATTCGCCTCCTTTATGCAGTGTCAGGATTGTGGCCATGTGCTGGAGTGCAGGCACTGTCATGTTTCCCTTACCCTGCACCGCAGCCGCAATCAGCTCCTCTGCCACTACTGTGGCTTTCATCAACGTCCAGACACGGTTTGTCCTTCTTGCGGTTCCTCCCAGGTAACAGGCCGCGGGCTTGGCACTGAGCGCATTGAAGAGGAGATTACTGCACTTTTTCCAACCGCACGCATAGCCAGAGTGGACAGCGACAGCAGCAGGAATAGGCGGCATCTGCTTGATCTGTTGCAGGCCATGCAGCAGCAAGAGATTGATATCCTGGTGGGCACCCAGATGATTGCCAAGGGTTTGCATTTTCCACATATAACGCTTGTGGGCGTGCTGTGGGCGGATGCCGGGCTCAGTCTGCCGGATTTCAGAGCCGGGGAGCGCGTTTTTGCCCAACTGACCCAGGTGACTGGTAGGGCAGGGCGGGGGCAAACTCCTGGACGGGTGATTGTGCAGACCTATCAGCCAGATCATTATGCCATTCGCTTAGCGCAGGCGCAGGATTATGCAGGCTTGTTTAGAGAAGAGATGGCCCTGCGCCAGCAGCTTGGCTATCCACCCTTCAGCCGCCTGGTTAATGTGCGACTCAGTGGCTTACATGAGCGCGAGGTGGAACAGGCGGCCACTGCCATTGCCGTCTTTGCCCGTGATTTCGGTAAAAAAAGAGCAATTGCCGTGCTGGGGCCTGTTCCTGCGCCGCTCTCCAAAATAAAAGACCGGCTGCGCTGGCAGGTTCTTTTGAAAAGTGTGGATACCCGGAGCCTGCATGGCTTGTGCGATAGCTTGATTCAGCAGAAAACCCAACTATGCCCGCGCAGTGTTTTCATGCAGATTGATGTGGATCCGGAAAATATGCTGTGAATTTGACATAATAAAACCCCGGAATATTGGATTCCGGGGTTGATATATGATACGAAATCCTGCCGGTTGATGAGCGATCAGCGGTTTGCTCCCCGGCCCATACCCTTACCTGGGCCCATGCCACTGCCAGGCCCCATGCCATTGCACGGTCCCCAATTGCCATCACCACGGCCCATGCCTGGGCCGCCATGAAAACCAGGGCCCATCATACTCATGGGCAGCCCTTCTGCCTGGGCCTTGGTCCGCAGTTGCTCGCGCAGGTCAAATACTTCACCGGCAAGTTGCTGTGCCTGGGCGCTGTCTGGCTGGGCTGAGCGCATTAAGGCACGCTGACCAGCCTGTTTGACTGCAAGTTGCTTACGCAGTTCCTTGGTATCCTGCAAAAATTTTGCATGCTTTTGCTGCATGGCCGGGTCCTTACTGAACCAGGGGCATTCCCACGCATCAGCCTGCGCTGCCGGGGCAGCCGGAGCTGCATCTGCCGCATTGCTGGTACTGGTTAAACCAAAGCCCATGGTCATGCCGGTTGCAAGAAGGGCGGCCAAAAGCAGATTTTTTTTGTTGTAGGTTGTTTTCATGGTGTGTACCTCGTTGGTTTGAGTTGAACGGTTCTGCTCATTGTGAGCGTTTGCCTTTGCTTATTCTAAGCCAAAATCGTGCCAGGTTATTTTTTATAATATAACTATCTAATATAAATAATTATTTTTTAAAATTGCGCAAGGACGCAGTCTGATAAGCGAAATGGTGCGGCAGGTAGACGGTTGACTCTGTATTGTTCTTACTCGCTTCAGTTTCTAGCCTGGATAAAAAATACCCAACAGGTAATGACCGGGTTTCTCGATACGCAACAGATGCGGTGCGTGCAACAGCGGGCAGCCAGTATTTATCATCTTTGATCTGGGAACGGAACTGCCGGAAGCAGAGGAATATAGTTCCATAATTATCAAGCAGGAGCGTTTTTTGCATGACAGATTCCATGAAATCCCTGCTCAAGAACAAAATATATGGCAGTTATATTGTCAGCTCGCCTTGGATTTTGGCTGCTGCTGCTGGCCTGTTGATCATCATTATTGCCACCTTTGCCCTGCACAACTACCGCCTGGAAAAAAGGTTGATGCGGGAAGCCCTGGAACAGCGGGCAGCCACCCTGGTGCGTGTACTCTATTCCAACATCAGGGTCGCTCTGGTCAGCGAGTTGCGTCAGCACCAGCAACTGAGCAGTAACTGGCCGACAAGTCTGCAGCAGGTGGTCACCCATATCAGCGAGGATCATGACATCATCTTCCTGAGTGTGGCAGATCCACAGGGCACGGTTCTTGCCCATACAGATCCATCCAAGGCAGGATCGCACCTGCCTGCCGCATCAACTGGTTCAAACGCAGGTAGCGACGTTGTCCAATACCTGATAGCTCCGGCTGAGGGTATGGCCCGGGTCTTCACTGCCACCGCCACCTTGACTATGTTTGGCCGGGAACGGGGCGGCAGGGGCATAGGTATGATGAACCACTTTCCTGGCAATGGCCAGAATGGGCCAATGATGCAGCGCCCTCATGGTTTTGAACATCGAGGGATGGGGATGGGTGCAAGCGCAGGGCCAGGTTTTACCAATCAACAGTTCCTGGTTGCCATCGGGCTGGACATCCACGCCTACGAGCAAGCCCTGAGCCGGTTGCAATGGCAGATTTTGCTGCTCTCCGTGGCTATGCTCTTGGTGGGCTTGGGCGGCTGGCTTTCCCTTGCGGCAGTGCAGGGCTATCGTGTTTCCCAAAAAACCGTGGAAAAGGTACAGGCTTATTCCGCTCTTTTGG
>CAZEIT010000312.1:0-3097 GCA_964512515.1 uncultured Desulfobulbus sp. | reverse complement strand
TCGAGGGAATCATGGGTGTACGTGCCGTAGCTTGCCACAAGCAGATTGCAAGCGGCAACTACGGCTGTAAGCAGGCACAGCAGCGCTATAGTTGCAAAGAACATTGCCTTGTATTTGCGTAAAAAAAATAAATTCATCGGCCAAAAGGCACATCTCCGGCTTTTAATGAAGGCTGGACCAGCGTGAGTGCATCATCGCGCCCGCAAACCACATAAAAGGCTGTACAATCCTGCCCCATTCTCCTGAACATTTTCACAGTATACAAAAGCTGCCAATTGCAGCCTTGTTTTAATACGTATATAGTATTGGTCATCTGACTGGTTCGAGCGCAGCAGCGCAAACGGCAGTGCAGCCCTTATTTTCCAAAGTATTGTGCCGCAGCTTGGTGTGTGGCAGCTTTACTGGGATGTGGAGTTTGTGATTCAACGCAATTTTGAAGGTATCCGCCATGTATGATGTCTTCAGCCTGCCGTCCATCCATTTTCCTGAAGGCTTTCTGTGGGGAAGCGCTACCGCTGGCCACCAGATCGAAGGCAACAACATCCACTCCCAGGCATGGTACAACGAACAGCAACCTGATTTTATTGCTGCTGACCCTGCCGCGTGCCGCGAGCCTTCAGGTATGGCCTGCGACCATTACCGCCTGTTCAGGCAAGATGTGGAACTGCTGGCCGAGCTTGGGCACCAGGGCTATCGTATGTCCATCGAGTGGAGCCGCATCGAGCCGGTGGAAGGGCGCTTCAACCAGGATGCCCTGAGCCATTACCTGGAGCTGCTGGAACTGCTGCAGGCCAGGGGCATCCTGGTTTTTGTCACCCTGCACCATTTTACCCATCCCTTTTGGTTTGAACAACTGGGCGCTTTTAGCAAGGCAGAAAATCGCCGCTATTTTGAACGCTACCTCACCTTTCTCCTGCCGCACATTGCGCCTTATGTCAGCGGCTGGATTGTCATCAACGAGTTCAACCAATGGGGCGGATTGAACGCCGGGCCTGCAATCGCAGCCCTCAAGTTCAACATGCTGCGCAGTCATGCCCTGGGCTATCATCTGATTAAACAGTATTCTCAAGCCCCGGTCAGCAGTGCCCACGCCTTTGTCTACTGGTTTCCGCGCCGCTTTCAAGACACCCTGGACCAACGCATGGCGGATTTTGCCGATTTCAGCACCAACGAATTCTTCTTCCATGCCCTGCGCACTGGAGAGTTGGTGTGTCCAGGCGTTGACGCCGAATACGACCCGGATGTCAAAGGTGCGCTCGACTACTGGGCCATCAACTACTACACCCGCCACATAATCGATGCACGTAAGGCCGGGCTGGAGGGCAGCCGTTACCACTACTGCCATCTGCCCATGACTTCCATCCCCTTTTATCTGGAGGAGATGTACCCGGAAGGCTTGATGGCTGGTCTGACCCGGCTGCACGATTACCCCATCTACATCACCGAAAACGGCTGTGCCGCTGATGATGATCGTTTCCGTATCGTTTATCTGGCGCTGCATCTCTCGGCTCTGCATGAGGCCATGGCATGCGGCGCAGATGTACGTGGCTATTTTTACTGGTCGCTCATGGACAACTATGAGTGGACATCGTTCAGGCCACGCTTTGGCCTGGTCGCGGTTGACCGTAATACCTTTAGCCGTAGCACCAAGGCAAGCGCCCTGTTCTACCGGGCTTTGATTCGTGCAAATGGCTTCAGCGGCACATCCTTGCGCCCCTATCTCCAGGAATTACCCACCCTTGACGGCAACCGTGCCGCCCTCCCATTGGTCAACGAAAATACACCTTGCCAGAACAATCCCAACAAAAATATCAAAAGAGGAAATTAAATCCTGCACCAAGGAGACAGCCATGCATAAGAAAACACCCTTGATATGCCTGCTTCTCTGTGTATTTCTCTCCTCTGCCTTTATCCTGTTTGAAGCGCTCTTACAGACAGTTGAGACCCTGCAGTGCCAGATTTTGGTGCACGGCACGGACAATTTCACCCTCTATACCAATACAGGCAAGGGGTACAACGAAGCCCTGGCTGAAACCGTACCTGTCCGAGGACAAGAGATATGGCGACTGACACAGTTTCAGCTCCGCCACACGGTATTCAAGTCATTGCGCCTGGATTTCGACTCGGCACACGGGGAAGTCCTGATCAAGCAATGCAGGGTTCAGGATAAAGACGGGTTTCCCGCCAGCCCATACCACACCATATCCCTGAAACCCTTGCACCAGGTTCAACTTGAATCGCTTGCCCCATATGCGTACAGGGCAACAGCCCAAGGAGAAGACCCGCAACTCCTGCTCGATATAGATTGGCTCAGGCTATTCTTCGGCAAAATCCATCCTGGTTTTTGGTTTTCCTTTATTTTCCTGCTCTATCCCCTCTGCTCCTGGTTGTTGGGCTTTTTTCGCGTAAGTGGCACCAGCACAAAGGCTGCCACCGCACCCCCATGGCAGCACAAACTCTACATCCGCATCAGTCTTGCAGTGTGGCTATTGGCCGCCTTGGCATACTGGTCGGCTCACAGTCGCCATACTGTGGTCAATACCCCTGAACAGGGAGACCTGCTCTATGGCGGCCCGGCCTTTGTGGTACAGGAAATTGATTTGCACGCTCCCGATGGTCTCACCATCCATGGCCGTATCTATCAATCGCCAAACCATGTAGCGCAGCATGGCCGCATCCTCTTGCTCCATGGCAATTTCAGCGATGGCCAGCTCCATCCCCTGTATCCACTTATGGCGGAATCCCTGGCCAACCGGGGCTTTCTCGTGCTCACCATCGACTTTGCCGGTTTTGGCCAGTCTGCCGACCGCTTTGCTGGCGAGGTGCGCCCTGAATCGGATCAGGAAAGCGAAACAGAACTGGCCCTGACCTATCTCAAGGCATTGCCGTGGCAAAAAAATACCATCTCCCTTATCGGCCACTCCATGGGGGCAAATGCAGCCCTGCGGGTGGGCCTACGCAACCCCGATGTCAATGCCATGGTGCTGATTGGCCCGCCCCGGCGGGTGGAAGAACGTTTTAGCAGCTTGCTTGATTTGAATTATTTTTATGAACGGATGCTGGCAACTGAAAAAACACTCTACAGCAGGACTCAGCC
>CAZEIT010000311.1:0-3120 GCA_964512515.1 uncultured Desulfobulbus sp. | reverse complement strand
AGAACTCGATAGATGGATAGCTATTGGATTTTTAGATTAACAATCATTTTCTTGGATATGCTATCGCCTTTCTTACACTGCTAAAACAAAAGCGTGATGGTTCAGTATTGAAGGCAGGCATCCTACGCAAAGCCAATCCACAAAGAGAACATGTATCCTTTGCCATGTACCGTTTTGGTCTAGGCGTTTTTCGACTATTAGCTTGTGCGCATACTGGCATCCGTGATTGGTTCCATATTGGACGACCTAAATACAGACAGCTTGAAATGAACTTCTGACTTTATTGAAAATCTATATCGCTCATTAATATATGCCTTGTTTGCCTTTTTCATTTTTACGTTTATTCTTTTTGTGATTTTGATGTTTGGTTTGCTCAGAACCGCTGCTCCTGATCCGTCTGGTTGCTCCTTGTTTCTTTTGCACTTTGCGCAAACTCAAGCCGAGATGCCAAACACACTGAACATTCAGAAACAACCAACTGGAAAATCGTCAGAAGGTTTTGCTCAACAAGGACAAAGCAGCGGATCGCCACGCTCGCAACCATCACCTAATCGAACGCGGAGCAATGTTGGAAAGTGTGTTTCCCGAACTTGCCGAATGCGAAAACAAGGGCGTTACGGCGTTCCTCATTGCTGTATCTCGCTTGCCCCAAATTGCAGAATTGCTGGCAAAAGCAACTGCGCCAAACGATACAGGTTGAGCGAAAACCAGCTCTATCCCTTAGTGTAATTAACCTAAGGGCGCACTTATATACCACTAACGTGGTATTATGCGCGCTTGCAGCGGGCGTTTGTGCCTGTCGGCACAAGAGAAACGGAGGAACTTTCCTGTAGAAAGGAGCGGGGCGCATGGTCATCTATCATTGCAGCATCAAAATCATCACAGATACTGGTTGAACTCGACGCGCTCCTTGTTTGGACCTTCGATAATGAAGAAGCTTACGCCCCGCTCAAAGAACGGAAGGGTCTCGATGCCGTTGCTCACGATGCGGTAGCCTGCCGTCTTGACGGCTTCGTATGCCTCGCCGACCTTTGTCACGTTCAGCGCGATATGGTTCCATGCGCCGGAGGCCATGGCGCAGTCAGACGCTTCGTAGGCTTCTATGATAACGTTGCAGAGCTTGAGAAAAACGACCCGACAATTGCCGTTCATGGTTTCGTATTCCTTTGCAAAGCCCAGTCCTTCGTAAAAGGAGCAGGTCTTGCTCATGTTGCCCGTGGGGAGACCAATGTGCTGTAAGCCTGTTACATAACCGCCAATGGGCATGTGCCGCTTCCTCCTGCCTTGCGTTTCTAAGATGCTCAAACCGCCAGCTGCTCGCGGTCAATGGCTTCCGCTGCCAGCAGCAGCGCGCCGACCGCACCGCTGTTGTCGCCCAAGCCGGGTGCCACGATGTAGGTTTCCAGCCCGTCGGCAAGCGCTGCGTCCTTCACGTAGCCGCCGAGCAGTGCCGTGGTCTTTTGACGGATCATGGGCAGCAAAATGGGATTGTGCATCACGCCGCCGCCCATCACGATGCGCTCCGGAGAGTAGCATACCACCGCATCAGCGCAAAGCTGCGCCAGATAATCTGCCTCCAGCTCCCACGCAGGATGGTCGTTCGGCAGTTCCTCAGCGCGGCTACCCCAGCGCCTTTCCATCGCAACGCCACATGCCAGTCCCTCCGCACAGCCGATGTGAAAGGGGCATACGCCCTGGGGCAGGGGATCGTTGGGCATAGGGCGCAGCAGAACGTGCCCCAGTTCCAGATGCACCAGTCCGTGTATGATCTTTCCTCCGGATACGACGCCGCCGCCGATGCCGGTGCCCACCGTGAAATACACACACCCGTTCAGGCCGCGCGCGGCGCCCAGCTTCCACTCTGCGAGAGCGGCGGCATTGACGTCCGTGTCAATGGCGATGGGCACACGCAGCACATCCTTGAAATAGTCCAGAATGGGCACGTTTTGCCAGGCCAGCTTAGGTGTGGAAGTAAGCGAGCCGTATGCGGTCTTGCCGGGGTTCAGCTGCAAAGGGCCAAGGAGCCGATGCCCACAGCCTGCGGCCGCCTTGCCATAAAATAGGCTGCGATGTCCTTGAGAGTTTGTTGCGGTTGGCCGGTCGGTATGGAAACACGGTCTACGATCTGCCCCTGTTCGTTTCCCATGGAGCATATCATTTTGGTTCCGCCCGCTTCAAGCGCGCCTAAAAGCATTTTCAAAATCTCCTATTCGCTTAGAGAAAATGGACCGACCCCGCGCCGCAGGGCGTAAAGGAACCCGTAGCACGGGGCCGGTCGTATGGAGGGATCGCAATGGCAGGTCAGTCCTTGAGGTTGTTGGAAATATTGGCTTCCAGCACCTCAAGCGAGCCGTCCGTCACGTATAGGCTGATGGTGTTGCCGGTCGTGTGGTACATGCGTGTGTTGAGCGCTACGCCGTCCATGTAGATGGTGGCAATGTCATCGTCCACGATGACCTGCATCAGGTATTCTTTGCCTGCCTCAAGCTGGATGGGTCGCTCCAATCCCTTACTGTTCATATCGGAGGGGATGATGGGCGTGCGGTCGAACACTAGCCTGTTTTCACCAACGAGGAAGCGGAAGTCGTAGGACTCGCCAGTTTCTAGGTTCTCGTTCACGCGTACGCCGAAGGAGCGGGTGCCCTCGCCAAAGCGCACGCGCGCCTCAAACTTGCAGAACTTGTTTTGGATGGAGACCATCGGGACTTCCTCGCAGCGGTCGACCGTCTCGTACTTTTTATTGCTTACAAGCTGGACGGGCGCTTCAAATGCGGCTAGCACGGTGTCGGGGATTTTGCAGCCCAGCGAACCGTCGGGACGCTGATAAATCTCATGCGGTACAAAGGTTCCGCCCCATGTCCAGCTTGCGCTGTCGCGCCAGGTATCGCGCGTGTTTACCCAGCCGAAGAGCACGCGGCGCTTGCCGTCAAACGCGGTGCGTCCGGCATAGTAGCAACGACCGTCGAAGGCGTCGTCTGTCGGAGCTGTCCACGGACCCTGCAGGGACTTGCTGCGGCGGTAGACGATCTTGTTTTTGTCGCTGTATTCGCTGATGACAAGGTACCACCAATCGCCCATTTTGAACAGGTCGGGCATTTCGTGCATGCTATAAATATTGGG
>CAZEIT010000310.1:0-3123 GCA_964512515.1 uncultured Desulfobulbus sp. | reverse complement strand
TAAAAGAGGGGAACCAGCTGCAGCAGCCTTCCTTAGTCACCTGCTCGCCATTGATGCCCCAGTTGTCCGTGGCAACTTCATCGATGATCACCACAGTGGTGGCTGGATTTTTCTGCAGTACCCGCTGCAGCAGTTCCGTCACTCCGGCTATCAATTCAGCCTTTTGCGAGGATGTCACGCCTTCGTCGGTGATCTTGATATGTACATACGGCATAGTCAAGTTTCAGGGGAGGCAAGCGTTATTCCGGTGTTTGTCTCCTCTGCTCCTGTCGCTGGTTACGGTAACATTGCCCGTTGCGCCCAGTCAAAGAGCACACCGGGTGCAAGCCCAAGAAAGAGCGTGCCGGCCACAGCAATACCGAGCACCACCATGATCCCAACCGCTGGTGATGCCGTAATCGCAGGCTGTGCATCCGGGCTGCTCATGTACATAAGGCGGATGATGCGCAAGTAAAAAAAGGCGGAAACTGCGCTCAAGAGCACGGCCGCAATAACGGCAGCCGTGTAACCGGCGGCCAGGGCCGACTGAAAAAGATAGAACTTACCGGTAAAGCCTCCGGTGGGCGGGATGCCGGTCAGGGAAAACATAAAGATGAGCATACACAGCGCCAAAAGCGGGTTTCTGCTGGCCATGCCCTTGCAGCAATCAATAGATTCCCTTGCCTGTTGGCCCTGGGAGAAGAGGATCAGGATGGCAAAGGCCCCCATGTTCATGAACAGGTAGATGAAGAGATAACTCATGGCCGCCGCCATGCCACTGGCTGTGCCGGCAGCGATTCCCAAAAGGGCGTAACCGGCATGGGCAATGGCCGAGTAGGCAAGCATGCGTTTTAAGCTGTTTTGTACCAGGGCAACGATATTGCCGACAGCCATAGTTAATACGGCCAAAAGCGCCAGCACCGAACCCCAGTTTGCCTGCAGATCCGGAAAAACCTCCAGCATGATACGGCCGAAAATGGCAAATCCAGCCGCCTTGGGCCCAACACTCATAAAAGCGGTCAGCACGGAAGGTGCGCCTTCGTACACGTCTGGCGTCCACATGTGAAAAGGCACAACCGCCACCTTGAAACTGAGCCCTGCCACCATAAGGGCCAAGGCCGCCACCAGGGCCGGGTTACTGGCCAGGCCATGACTTTTGATGTACGCGCCGATTGCAGGCAAGCTGGTGCTACCGGTGAGCCCGAAAAGCAGAGACATGCCAAAAAGCAGCAGGGCCGAGGCAAAGACACCCATAAGAAAATACTTGGCAGCCGCCTCGCTGGTGCGCAACTCCTTTTTATGCATGCCAATGAGCACGTAAATGGGCAAAGCCATCAGTTCAAGACCAAGGTAAATGGTCATCAGGTCGATCGAGGAGACCATTACCATCATGCCTACCGCGGAAAAAACCATCAGGCTGTAGAACTCACCCTGGTGCGACTGCATCATGCTCGTGTAGGCCTCGCGCATCAAGGCGGTCAGGATCACACTGGCAAGACAGAGCGTGCAAAAAAAGATGGCATAGGTGTCGTTTACGAGCATGAAGCCCGTATCAGGCGGAACTGACATCCCTACGTTCATCAGCAGCACGGCAGACACGCCGAGCACGGTCAGCCAGGGCAGCATCTGCCGCTGACGGGGAGCAAAGAGATCAAGCACCACCAAAGCGACGCCAATGGCGAGCAGGATCAATTCCGGCAAGACCGGAGTGATCATGCCCCAGTTAAAGGCGGCGGGATTCAGAACAAGCAGCCGTTCATTCATCACAGTTTCGGGTCCTATCTGACATTCAGGGGATGGGCATCGAGGTGGTGCTTCCGGCTGCTGCCAATCCGGCAGTGCCATGCACCTGTTCCACCAGGTGACTTACGGAAACCCGGAGGAAATCGAGCAGGGCATCGGGGTAGATACCAATCCAAAAAATAAGCAGCACCAGCGGCGCCAGCGTCACAATCTCACGGGTGTTGAGCGGGCTGAGGCTCTTCACCTGTTCGCCCACCTCATTGAAGAAGATGCGCTGATACAGCCAGAGCATGTACCAGGCCCCCAGAATCAGACCAGTGGCGGCAATAACCGCATAGACCGGCTGCGAGCGGAATGCGCCCAACAGGATCAGCCACTCACCGATAAACCCATTGGTGCCCGGCAAGCCAACCGCCGCCAGGGTAAAGACCATAAAAAACCCGGCAAAGACCGGCATGGTGGTGGCCAGGCCGCCATAGGCGGCAATCTCCCGGGTGTGGGTACGTTCGTAAACAATGCCGATGGCCAGAAAGAGCGCGCCGGTAACCAGGCCGTGGTTGATCATCTGCAGGATGCTGCCTTCAAGCCCCTGCTGGTTGAGCGCAAAAAGGCCCAGGGTAACAAAGCCCATGTGGCTGACCGAACTGTAGGCCACCAGCCGTTTGAGATCGGTCTGGGCAAGGCAGATGAGCGCGCCGTAGACAATGGCAATCACTGACAGCACCAGCATGGGGGTGAGCATGGCCATGGTGGCCTGGGGCAGGATCGGCAGGGAAAAACGGAGAAAGCCGTAGGCCCCCATCTTGATCAGTACACCTGCCAGAATGACAGAACCGGCTGTAGGCGCTTCGGTATGGGCGTCGGGCAGCCAGGTATGCACCGGCCACATCGGCACCTTGACCGCAAAGGCGGCAAAAAAAAGCCAGAACACCAGCAGTTGCAGCTTAAAGGGATAGGCTTGCCCGGCCAGGGCAAGGACGTCAAAGGTGCGACCACCCGCAAGATAAAGCAGGATGATACCAACCAGCATGAGCAAGCTGCCGCCCAGGGTGTAGAGAAAAAACTTGATGGTGGCATAGAGCCGATTCGGCCCGCCCCAAACCCCGATGATAAGGAACATGGGGATGAGCATAGCCTCCCAGAACACATAGAAGAGAAAAAAATCCAGGGCGCAGAAGACACCCATCATGGCCCCTTCCAGAACCAGCAGGGCGATATAGAATTCCTTGGCCTTGTCTTGAATGCTTTCCCAGGAAACCAGCACACACAACACGGTAATCAGAGCGGTCAACAGTACAAAGAGCACGCTTATACCGTCTATGCCCAGGGCATAGTTGATATTGAGGGCAGTGATCCAGTCGTGCTGCTCCCTGAACTGCATCAGGTGGGTGCCTTTATCAA
>CAZEIT010000309.1:0-3123 GCA_964512515.1 uncultured Desulfobulbus sp. | reverse complement strand
AAGGTACAGGCTTATACCGCTCTTTTGGTGGCTCAACTGCCCCTGGGAGTGATCGCCACCACTCCTGGCGGCCGTATAGAAACCTGGAACGGAGCCATGACCGCATTAACCGGCTGCCTGGCAAAAGATGCTCTGGCCAAGTTGCCGTCAGAGGTGCTGCCGCCCGTGCTGGCCGATTTTTTTGAGGAGCCGGAGCTTCCATCTGCCACTCAGGAAGATCAAAACCAATCTGTGCAGCGACTCACCCTTACCCTGGCTGGTGAGCGGCGAGTGCTGCTCTGTCAGCCTTTGAAGATCACTGATTCGCTGCAGAGCTACCGGGGCCGGGTGCTTTTACTCTCCGACATTACCGAACTGACTGATCTGGAACAGAGCATGCGGGAGAATGAACGCCTGGCCGCCATTGGCCGCATGGCTGGTGGTGTGGCCCATGAGGTGCGCAATCCTTTGAGCTCCATCAAGGGCTTGGCCTTTTTTCTGAAAAACAAATTTCCCGCTGGCAGCAGGGAGCAGGAGAGCGCCAGTTTACTGGTCCAGGAGACAGAACGGCTCAACCGTACCATTACGGAAATGCTTGATCTGACCCGACCAGCACCCCTGCAGTTTGAAGCTGTTGATATGGCGGAACTGCTGGCGCAGAGCCTGGCGCTTATGCAGGCAGAACTGGCTGAGCGCCAGATTGACGTGCGCCTGGACTGCGCAGGCGGTTTACCCTTGGTGCATGGAGAAAGCGACCGGCTGCGCCAGGTCTTGATGAATGTACTGCTCAACGCGCTCCAGGCCATGGAAGGTGGAGGAAAGCTCACTGTGACGGCAGCGGCTGCACATGATAGCGGCTGGCTTGATATTCTGGTGTCTGATACTGGCAGGGGCATTCCTGCGGAGTTGCTGCCCCAGGTCTTTTACCCTTATTTCACCACTAGGGAGAGCGGTACCGGTATCGGTCTGGCCATTTCCCACAAGATTATCATGGAACATAAGGGCAGTATCGACATCCAAAGCGAGCCCGGCCAAGGCACAGTGGTCCACATCCGTTTACCAGTGCACAGCCCTTCTTGATGGAAAGAGCTGGCTGCAGGAAAAACAGGGGTAGCAGCATGCAAAGCTGTGAGCTGGCCTTGCAATTGGGCGCCAGTGATTTTATGGAAAAGCCCGCCAACATTCAGCTGTTAGCCAAAAAGATACGGGAAGCGCATGCCCGAAAGATCGTTCTGGTGCAAAAGGAAAACGAAGCAAAAATCCGGGCGCTTCTTGATGCAAAAAACTGGTAGCTGATCGATAAGCCGTATTCCTTCACTCCCGGCGATGCTCTTGCTCCAGTTTAAGCAGGGTTTCCTTCATGGCCAGGCCGCCGCCAAAGCCGGTAAGACTGCCGGAGGCGCCAATGAGCCGGTGGCAGGGGATGATGATGCCGATTGGATTAACATGCGCAGCCCCACCCACGGCCCTGGCCTTGTTGCGGTTACCGAGCAGGGTTGCAAGCTCGCCATAGCTCATGGTTGTTCCGTAGGGGATGGCCATGAGTTGCTGCCAGACCTGGCGCTGAAAAGCGGTGCCGCCATAGGAAAGCGGCAGATTAAACTGGAAAAGGCGGCCATCAAGGTAGGCCAAAAGCTGCGCCCCTGCTTCCTGCAGAAGTGCTGAAGGCGCTGAAGAAGCAAGGTGAGCGGCATCGGCTGCGCCTGCGGGGGGTATTGCTCTTTCCGGTTCACCTTCTTCGGGGAAAAGCAGGGAGCAGAGCCCTTTGTCGTCGGCCTTGAGGGTAAAGGCACCCAGGCGGGTGGGCAGGTACAGGGTAGTAACAGACATGGGGCCTCCTGATCATTTCAATTCTACTTCAATTTTGTAGTAAAAGTACTCTTCATGTTCGCTGCGGGATCGTTGCAAAAGATGCCGCAATCTACACAGCGCCGCATTCCTTTCTCCTGCTTGATAGCATCTTTGATCTCGAACTGGAATTAAAACAAAATCAACGTATCAGGCGCTTGGCGCAAAAGCTGCAGCAGCTGCTCTTCAAAGGCGCATTGCAGGCCCAAAACCCGACTGGTCTGCGTCTGCAGCTTCTGCATATCTGCTGGAGCAATCCTCTCCTGCAGGTGGCCGCAGTAGTAGTTGAGGCAGAAAATCGGCTTGATCAGAAAGATGCAGCCAGCCGGGTCCAAAAAACAGCAGGCGTCCCGGCCCTGGTTTTCATGGGTCTGTATGCGCAGATCTGTGCCGAGCAGGCGATTGAGTACCAGCAGCACCACGTCGCAATTGGCCGCCATGTAGGCGCTGCAACAGCCACCAAAAGACCGTGCGGCGCAGAGGCTGCAAGCTTCCCCCATGCCCAGAGCCCGCATCTGGTCGGTCAGCTTTGTCGCTTCCTGCCCCAGCTGCGGCAGCAGAACGTGCAGTGAGGCTGGCAGCGCGGGCTCTCTCTGTAGCCAGGCTGCTATGTTTTCTGCCCGCTCCACCTGTGCCCTGGAGCTGCCTTTGTAGAGCAGGGTCAGCATATCCTTAGGCCTTGGCAACATACTCACAATTCGCTTGCCTCCTGCATGAAGGCCTTCCAGATCGGGGCTGCAGTGGAGCCGCCGCCCTCTCCAGGACCAAGGGATTCACTGTGGTCGTGTCCAACCCAAACCCCGGCGGTAAAGCCCGGAATAGAGCCGACAAACCAGGCATCGGCATTGTTGTCGGTGGTGCCGGTTTTACCGCTTGCCCCCTTGATGCCGGCAGCCTGTTTGCCGGTTCCGCGCTGCACCACCTCCACCATGGAGTTGTGCAGCCATTTGGCATGTTCAGGCGCAATGGCCTGCTCAAGCGGGGCTTGAGGCCAGGGTCGCACCCGGCCGTTTGCCTCGCGCACGCTGGTGATGGCCACTGGCGCATGCAGCATGCCTTCATTGGCAAAAGCGGTGTAGGCACAGGTCAAATACAAAACAGACAACGGTGATGAACCAAGCGCCAGGCTGTAATCCTCCTGCAGCTTGGCCTTGATGCCAAGGTGGCGGGCGGTTTTCAGCAGCGGCGGAAAACCGGTCTGCATCAGTAGGCGCACTGCCCCGACATTACTGGAAAAGACCAGGGAATTGCGCAAGCTGATGTTGCCCCGGTAGCTATCGCCAAAGTTTTTCGGCT
>CAZEIT010000308.1:0-3127 GCA_964512515.1 uncultured Desulfobulbus sp. | reverse complement strand
CGTCGTGGTTTCACCTATCTCGGTAGTATCCCCGGATAGGGCACCAGCGACACCGAACCCAGAAGGGCTGCCTGTGTGGATCCCCACCGTACCCTCCCCGTTGGCGTTGTAGGCAGTGACCGTGAACCCCTGGCCGGTACTAACAACATTACTGGGGGTGATGGACACTGTCGTACCCATCACCCCCAGCCAATCGGCGATGGCCAAGGTATCCGCCTCGATTTGCCCGTGTTGTACTTCTAAATTCCAATCACCGCCGGAGGCTGCATTGCCGGTAGGATTATCTGAGGCATTGATATCGGCCTGGGTGAGGGCTGCTACGGCATTGATGAATGCCTGGCCAACTCCATCAGCACCAACCTTGCAACCGTAAAGCAGGATATCGCCAGACTCATTTAGAGAATTGCCCATGCTGGAGAAGAGGGCGGAGTATTGGTCCAAGTTCTGTTCGGAAATGGCAAGGCCGCCAATTCGCACCTCGCCGGTATCACCATGGCTAACCAGGTGGATGGCGGAAAGGTCGGTATAGTTGGCAAGAGCCGCGCTGATGTCATCAAGCGGGTTCTCGCCCAGGGTGACCACCAGGGTGGAACCAGACACGGTATAGGCGCTGGAACCGATGCTGCCGGTGGGGTTGGTGTCGGCAAGGTCGTTATCTGTAATATTGACCACCCCATCCACCAGGGTTTGGTAATCATGCACTGCAGTATCAACAAAGACCACCTGGCTGATGGGTGTGCTGCTAAGCACATCAGCAGGGTCAAGCGGAGCGATCTCCAAAAGGGTGCTGGTATCATCTGCCTGGGGGTCTGTGCCAAGGCTTGGGGAAGTCGGGGTAGTGGCATCAGGGGAGGTTGAAGCGGTGGCGTCTGTGTTGAGCGTATCGACAGTGCTGGTTTCAAGACTGCTTGCATCTGCCGGGCTGATGTCTGTTTCAACCGAGGTGGCGGCCGTATCAGACACAGTGCTGCCAATTGCACCACTGCTGTCTGCGGTTGGCGCAGTGGAAGCAGATTGGGTTGCCTCTGGGCTGGAGGCATTGGCCTGTTCCTGGCCGCTCAGTTCCGGCGTGGTGAGCTGGGCCGGGTCACTGGCCGGGTCGGAAGCAGTGCCAGCATCTGCCACATCAGCACTGGCGTCTGCAATCGGAGTTGCGTCCGCAGGGGCAGTATCCGCAACAGGGGTATCAACCGTATCGGGCGCATCCGGAGCAGGGCCGCTATCCTGGGGCAGAAAGGCGTCGGCGCTGACATCAGCGATTACATCCGCACCCGCACCGTCAAACAGGATGCGCGGCTCAAGGGCCATGAGCAGGCTCGGGCGTTTTCCCAACAGGGCTTGATGACGATTATATGTTTTCTGGCTGGCCATGACGTTCTCCTCGGTTTTGCGGTGGCTGCGCGCGAGCACCTGTCTGACAACAATCTTAAAATGCTAAAAATTTTTCTTATAGCATAATACCGTATTATCCCCATGTCTGCTGTAAAGAAAATGTAAATTTTGTATAAAAAAGAGTCTTACTGTCTGAATTCAAAAATGAGATATCTTTTTCTGTTATTTATTTTAGTAAAATTACGAATTTATTTAAAAATATAAAAATAAAAATGTTCTCATTTGCTTCTGATTAAAGCAAAAGGTGCTATATACGGAGCGTGACTACATCGGTTCCATGCTCCGGTGTGAGAACGATCAAATTTGAATGTTATATCAGTTTTTTACCTGTATCATTTTTGGTAAATTCGTACAGAACGTATCTCTATGCGCGCGCTCGACCCATACCCGCCTGCTTCTTTGATACATTTCCGTTGGCTTGGAATTGGCATGACCAATAGCAGTACACCAACGATGCGCTACACCGTTCCCACGCTGGAGCATGGGAACGATGACATATGCTGGAATGTGGAACTATGAATACAGGGCGGGCAGGGATCGAAGCAGTGCTCAGTGCAGGATCGACCAGAGCATACGGGTGGCAACAAGATAGAGGAAAATGGCAAAGAGGCGTTTGAGCTTATCCACGGGCAGGGCATGGGCCAGTTTTGCGCCCAAAGGCGCGGTAAACACACTGGCGCAGACAATGCCAATCAGGCCGGGAACATACAGATAGCCCCAACTCATGGGTGGGCGGCCTGGTACGCCAAGGCCATTGATGAGGTAGCTGGCTGCTCCGGCAATGGCAATGGGCAGGCCAATGGCCGCCGAGGTGCCCACGGCGCGGTGGGCGCTGACGTTGCAGAAAAGCATGAAGGGAACAGAAAGAGAACCGCCGCCAATGCCGACAAAACTGGAAACCACGCCAATGAGCGAACCCATGCCAAACATGCCGCCAGGGCCGGGTAACTCGCGGCTTGGCTTGGGCTTTTTGTTGAGGATCATCTGGGTGGCGATGATGTAGATGAAAATACAGAAAAAGACCTTGAGAAAGCCGGTGGAGAGCCGGGCAGCAACAAAGCCGCCCAGAAAGGTACCCAGCAGGATGCCGGCCACAATACGGCGGACAATGGTCCAGTCGACGGCCCCGCGGCGGTGGTGAGCCATGAAGCTGGAGATGGAGGTAAAGATGATGCTGGCAAGCGAGGTGCCAAGCGCCATGTGCATCATCACCTCGGGCTGCACTGCCTGCCGGGTAAAACAGAAGACCAGCATGGGCACAATGACAATCCCCCCGCCCACACCCAACAAACCTGCCAAAACACCGGCAATCAAGCCAACAGCCAAATAGGTAACAATCAGTTCAAAGCCCATCGTGTTCTCCGTGCGTATTGCACATTTTTGTATAATTCAAGTGTTTGGGTTTGGCCGAGCTCAGCCCAGACTCCTGTCCTTTAGTCAAATGCTGCGATGGTTCAGTTGACCCAGTTTTCAAGTTTGAGCCTGGGCACCCGCCTGAAATGCCTGTCATTATTGCTGACCAGGATCATCTTCTGACTGCGGGCATGGGCAGCTATCATCAAATCCATTGCACCAATTATCTGGCCTTCTTTCTTTAGAAAAGCTCTGATATTGCCATACTCTTCCGCAGCGGCAGCATCCCAGGGCAAAACACCCAGGTGCAAAACGAATTCAGCAATGACTCAGTAATGTCCGGTTAAGAAATTGCATGGAGACAATGGGCAAAAAAATAGCG
>CAZEIT010000307.1:0-3128 GCA_964512515.1 uncultured Desulfobulbus sp. | reverse complement strand
AGCCGCATACATCAAAACGGAGCCACCTGTCAGATTAAGTCTGAACTACTACACGTTAGGCATTTTATAGCTAGATCAAAGTCATCGTTACATCTAGCTGTACATCCGCGCACTTTTGATTACTCAATCAATGCCAATCACCGTATAACCGCTATCAGTCACTGCCTTGGCCAGGGCATCGTTGGTCACTGTTTCATCCACCTGCACGGTGGCCATCTTTGCGGCCAAATCAACACTAACCTCACGCACGCCTGCAAGGGCCCAAAGGGCCTTTTCTACCGAAGCGCTGCAATGGCCGCAGCTCATACCGTCTATATGGATTCGTTTTGTCATGATCGTACTCCTTGTTTGTGGTGAAGAGCTTGGTAGAAAGGTCTCGCCCGCGGCGGCGACATTAATATCATGTTGTTTTTGTGCTGGTCTGTATGCAGGCGTCCTCTTGGGCGTGAAGAAACGCAGCCTGAGCGCATTGCTGACTACGCTCACCGAGCTGAGGCTCATGGCTGCGGCTGCCAGCATGGGGCTTAGGGTCAGGTGCCAGATACCATAGAAGACCCCGGCTGCCACTGGAATGCCCACAGTGTTGTAAAAAAAGGCCCAGAACAGGTTCTGGCGGATGGTGCGCATGACTGCCCGGCTCAGTTGGATGGCATTGGCCACATCCAGCACATCGCTCTTCATGAGCACCACATCCGCAGACTCGATGGCCACGTCCGTGCCCGCGCCAATGGCAATACCCACATCCGCGCGCGCCAAGGCCGGGGCATCGTTGATGCCGTCTCCCACCATGGCCACCTTGCTCCCCTTTTCCTGCAGGCTGCGGATTTCAGTTTCCTTGTCCTGGGGCAATACTTCAGCACGAATTTGAGCAATACCGGTCTGCCGCTGCACCGCCGCAGCAGTGACGGCATTATCACCGGTGAGCATGATCACCTCCATGCCCATGGCCTGCAGTTCCGCCACGGCCTGGCGACTGTTGGCCTTGATCACATCAGCCACCGCAATAAGGCCCAAAAGTTCCTGTTCGCGGAGAAAGTAGAGCACGGTCTTGCCATCTGCGGCCAGTTCATCCACCTGGTTGCGTAGGGCTTCACTGATAACAATGCTCTGCCCGCTCAAGAGGCGCTGATTACCGGCAAAAACGTGTGTATCGCCCATCTGGCCGCTGATGCCCTGGCCCGGCGTTTGGATGAAGTTCTGGACTTCACGCAGGGCAAGCCCCTTTTTTTCCGCAGCCAGAACAACGGCTCGGCCAAGCGGGTGTTCCGAGAGTTTTTCCAGCGAGGCGGCCAAAGTGAGCAATTCGGCCTCGTCCACACCGGTTGCCGGTACAAGGTCAGTCAGTTGCGGTTTACCTTCGGTGACGGTGCCGGTTTTGTCCAAAACCACGGTGTCCACCGCATGGGCGGTTTCAATGGCTTGCGCCGACTTGAACAGGATACCGCTTGCCGCACCCCGGCCCGTGCCCACCATGATGGCAGTCGGCGTGGCCAGGCCCAGAGCACAGGGACAGGAAATGACCAGCACTGCAATGCCGATGGACAGGGCAAATTCAGCGCCATAGCCCAGCAACAACCAGGTTGCGGTAGCAAGCACTGCAATAGCAATCACCACTGGCACAAAAATACCGCTGATCTTGTCTGCCAGGCGGCCGATAGGCGCTTTGGAAGCGGTGGCCTCGTCCACCAGCTTGACGATCTGAGCCAGGGTGGTGTCATCTCCCACCCGGGTTGCACGAATTTGTAGATGACCCGAGGTATTGATGGTGGCTCCAGTTACCGAATCCCCTTTTTGTTTTTCCACCGGAATACTTTCCCCGGTCAGGGCAGCCTGATCCACAAAGGCGCTGCCAGCCACCACTTCACCGTCCACCGGGATACGCTCGCCTGCCTTAACTATAAGCGTATCCCCAACCTGCACCGCCTGTACCGGAATAACCTCCTCAACCCCGTTCCGGCTGATGGTGGCAGTTTCCGGGGCCAGATCCATCAGTTTGGCAATGGCATCCGAAGTCTTGCCCTTGGCCCTGGCCTCAAAAAATTTACCCAGGGTGATCAGGGTCAGGATCATGGCCGTTGAATCAAAGTACAGATTCATGGCAAAATGATCTGCAACCTCGGTATCACCCCGCCCCAGGGCAGCGCCGATCTTGTAGATGGCATAGATGCCAAAAAGTGCTGCCGCGCCCGAGCCGATGGCAATGAGCGAATCCATGTTGGGTGAGCGGGCAAACAGGATGGAGAAGCCCACACGAAAGTATTTGAAATTAACGAAAATAACCGGAATGGTGAGGAGAAACTGAGTAAAGGCGAAGGCGAGTGCGTTTTCCGGGCCACGGAAAAAGCCCGGCAAGGGCAGGCCAACCATGGGCCCCATGGCCAGATAAAAAAGCGGCAAGGTAAAGAAGATGGAAACAATCAGCCGCGCTTTCATCTCCTGCATTTCCAGTGCTATCGGGTCTGGTCCCTTGCCCGCGCTGTTCTCCGCGTCCAGCTCCCCTGCGTGCAGGGCTGCGCCATAGCCTGCCTTTTGTACCGCCGCAATGATTGCGTCTTCTGAAATAACGCTGTTGTCAAAGGCAACGCTCATGCTGTTTTTCAGCAGATTGACATTGGCCTCGGCCACACCTTCCAGGTTGGAGACGGTCTTTTCCACCCGGGCAGAGCAGGCCGAGCAGGTCATGCCGGTTATATCAAAGCGTTGCTTGCGCATGCGGAGTTCCTCCATTCTTTCCCGTGCAGGACAGTGCCGCTTTGCCTGCCATTCACTTGCCTGCTTATAAATACAAGTAATAGGTACGGATCAACGGCTGGCAAGAAGAGTAAAGATTGACGGAAAGCGCAATTTGGGCTCGGTTTGAGTTTACATCGTTCCCACGCTCCAGCGTGGGAATGCATCTGCAGACGTTTCTGCGTTCAATACCAGTTCGGCATGGAAACCCTCCAGCCGAAACTAATACTTTGATCGTGTATATGCGTCGCTTTTACCTAACGCAGTACCTGAGCTACGAAGGGCGTGGTGGATGCTTCCTATCAGAACGCTGGAGCGTTGGGCCAATCAAATCAATGAATGGCAGCAGTGTCCGGTTAAGAAATTGCATGGAGACAATGGATAAAAAAGTATCGTAA
>CAZEIT010000306.1:0-3130 GCA_964512515.1 uncultured Desulfobulbus sp. | reverse complement strand
TCCCGGCCGTGGTCTGGCAGGGCGAGCACCAATTGTACAACGGCCCACTCAAGTGCCGCCTTTTGATCGGCCATGAGAGCCGTCCTGCTGCTCCGGAATCGCCCTGGGCCCAGTGGCTGCCGCAACCGCTTACGCCTGCCAGCGCAGGTGAGGATTTTGCCAACCGGCTTATCAAAAATTTTGCCGCCCTGGAAGGCTGGATACAAGAAGAAAAAATCCACTGTTTCCGCCTCTACGATGCGGATATGCCGGAATACAATCTGGCCGTGGACTGCTATGAAGAGTGGATTCAGGTACAGGAATACGCCGCGCCTGCTTCGGTGGATGCAGACAAGGCGGCAGAGCGGCTGCAGGTGGCCCTGGCGGTTTTGCGGGCTGTTTTGGGGGTGCCCCACAGCCGGATTTTCATCAAAACCAGAAAGCGCCAGAAAGGAAGCGGTCAGTACCAGAAGAAAACAAGCGCCGGTGGCCAATTATTCGAGGTGCGGGAAGGCGAGGCTCGTTTTCTGGTCAACTTCACCGACTATCTCGACACCGGTCTTTTTTTGGATCATCGGCCCATCCGTCGCCGTATTCAGGAACTGGCCAAGGGTGCAACCTTTCTCAACCTCTACGGTTACACTGGCGCGGCCACGGTCTTTGCCGCCCTTGCCAATCCCACTGCCACCACCACGGTGGATACCTCGGAAGCCTACCTGGCCCGGGCAAATGCCAATTTGGCCTTAAACGGTTTTGGCGGGCCGCTGCACCAGTTGATCGAAGCCGACTGTTTACAGTGGCTGCGGCAGAACCAGGAACGCTATAGCCTGATCTTTGTGGATCCGCCCACCTTTTCCAACACCAAGGGCAGCCGGGATTCCTTTGATATCCAGCGCGACCACCCCACCCTGCTGCGACTGGCCATGCAACGCCTCAGCCGAGGTGGTCTGCTCATCTTTTCCACCAATTTCCGCAAATTTACCCTGGATGAAACGCTGATGAGCGAATTTGCAGTAGAAGAGATCAGCGCGGCCACCATTCCGCCAGATTTCAGCCGCAACCCACGCATCCACCGTTGCTGGGAGTTTCGCCACCAGGGCTCTTAAGTCAGCTTGGCCAGTCTTAATGGCCGAAAAGGAGCGAAACCCACTCTTCTGCATACTCGCAGCCAAGCAGGATAAAGCCAGCCTGGGCATAGAGTTTGGCGATGTTGCGCTCCTGCTCGCCCGCAAGGATGCCAGCCAGCACCAGACAGCCTGGTTGCGCCGCCAGACGGCTGATTTGCGGCAGCATATCCACCAGCACATCGTGCACAATATTGGCGCAGATAAGGCTGAAGCTGCCGTTGAGGTTTGCAATTGGCGTCGGCTCAACCTGAATGCAGCCAGACAGATCATTTTGGGCGACATTTTCCCTGGCCACACGCACGGCCTCGGGGTCGTTATCAATGGCCACTACTGCAGGCGCACCCCACAGGGCCGCCCCCATAGCAAGAATGCCAGTGCCAGTGCCTACATCAAGCACCTTTTGTGGTATCCTTTCCCGCATGCAGCGCTGTATCAACTGCAGGGCGCCACGAGTGCTGGCATGCTGGCCCGTACCAAAGGCCATGCCCGGATCCATTTGCAGCACCTGCTCACCCGAAGCAGGGGTATACTCTTCCCAGGATGGCTTGATGACAAGGCCAGGGACAATGGTAAAGGCCGTAAAATGCTGCTTCCAACTGCTGGCCCAATCCTCATTGGCAAGCATTTCCTGTTCCAGTTCAGGCAAGGGCTCCTCGTAGAGGGTAAAGAGTTCGCCCAGGGCCGCCTGTGTTTCCTGGCTGATCTGCTCTGCCTGCGCCTGGGCTTTGTCTTGATCAATGGCATCCACATAAAAAAAACCGCTTAGACGGTAACCCGCCGCTGTTTCCGGGCTCTGTTCCACCCCGCTGCCGCTGCGCACCGCCAGAAGATCACTGGCTGCTTCCAGTAAGGCTGCCGGGCAGGCAAAACTCAGCTTCAACCACTGCCCATCATGTTTATCGGAGCCTGATGCGCCACCTTGCTGCCCTGCCTGTTTTTCCTGCTTGACCATGGGTATAACGAAATTAAAGGTATTAAAAAATGACAGGCCTCCCTGTACGGGAGTACCCAAATTTAATCCAAGGTATTTCTGATATTTCTGGTATGTTTGACAGTTCCGGCCACCACATCGTCTACGGTGAACTGCAGGATTATCTTACCGGCGAGACCCTGAAGGATACCGATGACGAGCGCATCCGCCAACAGCTTGCACTCCATCTGGTGGAAGAGCTCGGTTATGCGCCGGTAGAACTGGAGCCCAGGCTGAGTATTGTCAGCGAATTCAATGGCAACCGGGTGGAATCGCGCATTGAGCTGTGCGCCTGCATCGAAGGCAAACGGCTCTTTATCCTGCGCTATGGGCCTGGCTCACTAGTGACCAGGGAAAAAGCAGCCATTGCCGCAGCCCGGATATTGGAGCCAGAGTACCGCATTCCGCTTGCCATTGTCACTAACGGCAGAGATGCGGAACTGCTGGAAACCGCCAGCGGCAGGGTGCTGGCCAGTGGGTTGGGTGCCATCCCAAGCCGCATCCAGGCAGCCGACCTGCGACAGAGCCTGGATTTTGAACCGTATGCTGACAGCCTCAAGCGCGAACAGGCGCTGCGTATCCTCAACCTCTTTGACCAGGAGGTATGCTGCGCTGGTCATCAGTGCGATCCAAATACAGCCTAAACCCGGCCAGCCTAGAGCAGCCTGGCCCATTTAACGCCTAATGCAAATGCCTTATCCATTTTTGCAGCATCAGCCAACAAAAACACTGAAAGACACCGCATCATGAGCAAAAGCACATCACTTTCTGGTTGGACAAAGACAAGCTACCGCAACAAAATAGCCCTGCAGCAGCCAAACTGGCCAGACAGAGAACATTACGAGCAAGTACTGGCGACTCTGGCCAGCCTGCCACCACTGGTCTTTGCCGGAGAGATTCGCGAACTCAAGGCACGCCTGGCGCAGGCCGTGCGGGGCGAAGCCTTTCTCCTGCAAGGTGGCGACTGTTCCGAGGAGTTCGCCCGCTGCACCGCGCCTAATATTCGTGAAACCCTAAAGGTGCTTCTGCAGATGGCGGTCATCCTCACCTATGC
>CAZEIT010000305.1:0-3165 GCA_964512515.1 uncultured Desulfobulbus sp. | reverse complement strand
AGAATGCACCCTGTTTCTTACCGCCCAGGCAAGCGTGGCAAGGAGCACCGCTGCTGTAAGCAGGGCCATGAAATTGATCTGAGAGGAGTAAAAAAAAGCGATGACCAAAACCGCAAGAAGGTCGTCGACTATGGCCAGAGCCGTGAGAAAAACCTTGAGTCCCAGAGGCACCCGTTTGCCGAACAGGGCCAGGATACCCAGGGCAAAGGCGATATCCGTGGCCATGGGGATGCCCCAGCCTTGGCTGGCCTCGCCAGCGGAAAAGTTGAAAAAGGCGTAGATGATCGCCGGAACAGCTGCACCGCCGCAAGCCGCGGCAATCGGCAACAAGGCTTGACGTGGATCGGACAGTTCGCCAACCAGCACCTCCCGCTTGATTTCCAGCCCGACCACGAAAAAAAAGATCACCATAAGTCCATCTTTGATCCAGTGGTCCAGAGAAAGAAGATATGGTTCATCATCAACGTAGATGCCCAATTTGAGCTCGCTGATGCTGAAGTATGCATCTGCCCAGGGCGAGTTGGCCCACAAGATGGCAAGGGTTGTTGCAGCAAGCAGAACAATCGCGCCAGTGGTCTGGGAGTGGAGAAAGCGGTCCAGTAAGTTTCTCATCATAAAACGTCAGTTCGATTTTTAGTTGGCTGCCTGGCATAGTTTCAGCCTGCTGGTAATGAGGATGCCAGGAGGGTTTTCTGCCAGACATGGTTTTTTAGCCTGCAGGCTAAAAAAGAAATAGATACGAAAAAGGCAGTGTGCGCTGGAGTAAAAAAGCCGTTGATCCAAAGCAGAGATTGCTCCTGTCACGCCGGCAAACCCATGCCTGGAACAGAAGAAGTCCACCTTGAAGAAGCGCTTGCTCCTGCATGGGAAGAACGTGCTCAGGTACTGATTTGCTTCAAGGGTATGCCCTGCACATGAGGTACATCCAGGCAATATAAAAAAGAGAGACTGGCCAGCAAAGAAAAATCTTGAATATTATCACATTTTTCCCGAAATAATGATCTCTGGGTGCTTCTTTTGCGTCTGCGCATATACTGCTGATGAGGAGTGTAAAGTCAGAGTGCCAAAAGGGTGGAGCCATGCCAACAACGAGCAATAGCAGCCTGGGCGGGGCAATACGACCAGACAGGCAGAAAAAATGGCATGGATGGCAGGCTGCTCGTTGAAAAAGCCTCAACAGGCCGCATTACGAGTGAAAAACTCGTGAAGCAGAGGAGCAACCAATAAGCCTTGCTCTGTCGGCATCGGCGAAAGATTCTCATGATACCGCAATCGATACCATGGGCCGCACCCGCCTGCTTGTTAGCTCTTTGATCTAAAATTAAACCTCCTTTCCGCATCCAACTCTTTATTTAGCTGATCATCCTCATTAGGGTATGTCTACAGCAATGTACCCCACACCGGCCACAGGCCAGGGAGGAAAGCATGAAAATACTTATCACCGGGGGAACCGGTTTTGTTGGCAGCGCCATGAGCCAGGCTCTGCTTGATCAGGGCCATAGCGTCACCATCATCGGCAGCAGCGAGAAAAGTTGCAGCCGCCGCCAGGCCCAGGCAGGCTTGGCCTGTATCGCGGCTGATACCACCGAGCCTGGGCCGTGGCAGGATGCAGTTGCCGGCCAGGATGCCCTGATCAATCTTGCCGGGAAATCGGTTTTCACCCTATGGACGAAGTCGGCTAAAGAGGCCATCCTCGATACTCGCATTAAGACCACCAGAAACTTGGTGGATGCTATCCCCCAGGGGAGCAGCATGGTGCTACTCAGTACCTCGGCTGCAGGTTACTATGGCAACGGCGGAGAGGAGGAACAAACTGAAGTGCATTCCAGCGGTAACGGTTTTCTTGCCCGGGTGTGCCGCGAATGGGAGGCTGAGGCCCGTCGGGCCGAAGACAAGGGCGCACGTGTGGCTATCATGCGTTTTGCCGTGGTGATGGGTAAACAGGGTGGAGCACTGCAAACCATGAAGCTGCCCTTTCAGTTGGGCCTGGGTGGGCCCATTGGCAGCGGCAGACAGTGGTTTCCCTGGATTCACCTGCAGGATCTGGTTGCGGCAGCGCAATTCCTCCTCAACTGTGACCAGTGCCACGGGCCTTTCAACTTCACTGCCCCAGGAGCCGTCAGACAGATTGAATTTGCCAAGGCACTGGCAGGGCAACTCGGCCGTCCATCCTTTTTTCCTGCACCTGCACCACTCATGAAGCTTGGGTTGGGTGAATTTGGCGAGTCACTCTTGCAGGGCCAAAAGGTGTTGCCGCGCGCCCTTGAGGAACATGGTTTTGTTTTCTCGTATCCCGAACTGGAGCAGGCCCTGCGTGATCTCCTACACCAGTGAACAGGGTTCCTTCAGCGCTGCCTCGGTTTTCCCCTGCAGCCTGACTGAACTCTACGATTGGCATAGCCGTCCAGGCGCGCTCGACCGCCTGATTCCACCCTGGGAGCGCACCACGGTGGTGGCCCGCAGTGGTGGTATCGATCCGGGCGGTCGGGTTACCATGCGCATGCACGCCGGGCCGGTGCCTTATCTGTGGCGGGCACACCATATTGAAAACAAAGCATACGAATACTTTCGAGATATCCAGGCCAGCGGCCCCTTTAGACGCTGGGTGCATACCCATAGCTTTTCAGCCACCCCCGAAGGCGCTCGCCTGCAGGATCATATAGAATACGCCTTGCCAGCCCAATCTCTTTTCCCCTGGGCTGGCAAACTTTTGGTGGAGCCGGTGTTGACCCGGACGTTCCGGTATCGTCACGCCACCCTGCGGGATGATCTGCTCTTACACGCCTATGCCAGCAAACGGCCGCTGCGTATCCTTATCAGCGGCGCAAGTGGGGTGCTTGGTTCTGCCCTTATTCCTCTGCTCAGCACCGGCGGCCATGAAGTGTGGCGCCTGGTACGGCGGCAGCCGGATCGCAGTGCCAGGGAGGTGTACTGGAACCCGGCCAAGGGGTTGCTCAACCTGGCGGGCCTGCCTCCCTTTGACGGGGTGATTCATCTGGCTGCCGACAACATTGGCGAGGGCCGCTGGACAAAGGCAAAAAAAGAGCGGGTGATAGCCAGCCGGGTACAGGGTACCAGTTTGCTGGCGCAAGAACTTGCTCGCTGCGGGCACAAGCCAGAGGTACTGCTCAGCGCTTCTGCGGTCGGTTTTTATGGTGATTGTCA
>CAZEIT010000304.1:0-3196 GCA_964512515.1 uncultured Desulfobulbus sp. | reverse complement strand
TATCGGAAAAAAGGACTCCATGAATCACCGCCCATGTCTTCCATCTTTATGTTCAAAAAATCGGTTGTCTTTTGGAGCGCCATCTCGAAAAACAGATTGCCTTTGTCACTGTTGTAGACCTCGATCAGAATTTGTCCGAACATTTCTCCAAATGGAGGAGAGTAAACCCTTAATCTGGCACTGATCATGCCGTGCTCCTGTATCTCTCCGACAACGAAGCGGGCAAAAACCTTGTGGCTCTCTGAGGTCTCTGCCTCTTCAGCGGCAATCTCCAAACGGCCTTGCAGCGTGGCAAGTCTGGCGGTCTTCTCCAGCCATTCTTTTTGCCGGGCCGATGTGTCATTCATGAAATCCTGCGCCATTTGCTCTTCTCTTTCGCTTAGTCCCATTTTTTCCTGGTTCATGCGGCCCTCCTGAGGATGCGGCTGAAAAGGCTGGGGGCTTTGTGCTCAAGTGCAGACACAGCCTCTGCCAGGGAAAACTTGTCATGCACAGAACTCAGCCCAGAGCGGGTATCAGTGACATGCACCGTCAACTGCTGGTAGTAATCGCGTTTCCAGCCCACACCGTCTTCCCGGTGGTCAATCAGATGCGCTACCTCTGCCTTGAGCCAGGACGGCTTTTTTGCCACAAACTCGCGGTATACACGCATGAACTCAAAATCCACGCTGTAGTCATGCAGCTCAACATGGTGCAGATAGGGGCAGGGCTGGCTGTACAGGTAAAACTTGCCGATAGTGGCACGGTAACGGCCATCTCCTCCCACATACAGCCTGCCGTTAACGCGGACAAAATACATGGATGGATTGCGCTCAGGTAGACCAGTGTAGTAGGCAGGATTTTCCTTAAATGCCTTCAGGTTGGCCTGCATCTTTTGATCACTACATATAAATTGCCGCCAACTGTGGCCGCGGTCTGGGAGCTGTGCCATGCCGCGCAGTTCGCCCAGATTGACACTGGCGCAGCACGACCAGTAGCTTTCAGTGATAAAGTCCTGGGCATAGTCTTCAACCGGCTTATACTCCCGGATAGCGTCACCAGCCCAATACGGTACCTCACCGAATAATTCCCTGATTTCACCATCACTCATTGGAACCTCCTGACAAAGACACGTCCGTTGCTCATGGTATGTTCCTGATTGTTATCAGCCAGCAGATCACCCTGGCTGAGCTGCCCGCTGGGTGGGTTGGATTGTTCACGTACCACCGCCTGTTCAACCTCCGGGGCTGGTGGCGCGGAGGCTGGAACACGGGTAAAAACAGGTTTGGCTGCGCCGCGATACACCACCAGGGCTGCTGCGCTGCCCTGACCAAGCTCTGAAGTTGCTGATCTGGTGCTTTGTTCTTTTTTGGAGTCCATCAAGCTGCTCAGGCGGCTCTTCCTGGCTGGCGTGGCTGTGGTCTGTACAGGCCCCTTTTCCAGGGCCTGCCGAACCAGGGCTGCATAGCGTTGCCCCCGATCAGCGTTTGGCGAGTGATACCGGGCAACTGCTTTCCAGGTATCGCCGTGTCGATCCAGCTCCTGCTTTAATATCCAGGAGCCCAGCAAAATGTTGGCGGCTGGGTCAAAGACTGCTTCAAGCGGTATCCCGTAGCGCTTCAGCCACCAGTTGTTCACCTGCATGATGCCGGAATCAAAACTCTGGCCCGCAGCCTGGGCTTCACTGGCAGCGGCAAGGGCTTCTTCCTTGCTGTCAAAAAAGTAGCCACGACCTTCGATATTAAGCGCATACGGTGTGCCGCCGCTTTCAACCCTGGCAATGGCCTGGGTCAGTTCCGGCGGCACATCCACTTCCTGAGCTGCTGCCTCAAAAAGAGGTGCATGCTCAGTAGCCGCCTGCGCTGCCGGAGCAGCGGCAGGACTTCCAAAAGAAAAAAACAGGGCGGTCATCAGGAGCCTGGCCAACATCACCGTTCAACCTCTTCTGTTTCCCTGATTTTTTCTGGTTCGGCAAAAATGGCATTTTTAACTGCGGCAAGGCCGCGCGCCTTATGCAGATCATTGAAATCGCTCAGGCCCCTGGACTTCTCATCTTGCGAAAAGTCAGCAACCACGACTTTGCAGCCAGGAACGGCTGCCGCCGCCTCCTTGGCCCTCATAACCCCGATATTTGTGCCATCCGGTCGGGGCGGATCATTATCCGCGCAAATAGTGATGCGGGCATTGGGCATTTTCTGCTTGATGGCACGGGCAGCATCCTTGATATTGCCCGCGTCAAAGGCCACAGCCACTGGCAGGCCCGTGGCCTGGTGCACACTCACGCCTGTAGCATAGCCCTCAACCATCAGGACAACTTCAGCGTCCTTGAGCGCTTCCTTATCTGGCAAAATGGCCATTGCGCCTTTTTTCGGGCAGCCCTTCTCGTACCACTTGGCTCCAGCCTGATTGATGTATTCCACGGTCTGGATACGCCCGGTCTCCAGATCAAAGCCTGGCACCACCAGGTTGCCTTGTTTGTCCTGGCGCACACCCACGGCAGCAATGCCTTTTTCGTTCAAATACGGATGCTCCTGCGCCACCTCAGCATTAGCGTTCGTCCATTTGGCATACGCCCGCTTCATGGCTTTCTCCTGCTGCTCCTGGCGCTCTGCTTCAGCTGTGGCAACATGTTCTGCGGATTCCTTGCGCAGTTCGGTCTTTGCCGTTTCGCTCAGCATGTGGCCATTGGCCACCCATTTGCCCTGCTGGCCCGTCTTGTGGTTCTGATACCAGCCGTTGGGTCTGCCATCCTCATAGCCGCAGTACGCGCCATCCTTGGCACCAGGCTTGCCGCCCATGACCGCTACTCGGTGGATTGTGCCATCCATGACCGGGTAGCTCTCAAGCTTGAACCCTGCATCAAGTAACGTCTGACTGAACTCTTCCCGTGGATCAAGAACCGCTGGGGATGCAACGGGCTCCTGCTCCTTTCCCGGTAACCAGGTTGCCAGTTTGTTCAGATCAGCGCCCTCAGGGGCATACCAGCGCTTCTCCCTCCCATCCCATTTAGCGCCAACTTCCTTGGCCGCGTTTTTTTCCTTGTACGGCACGTTTAGCCAGGTCTTTTCTGAAGCTAGATTCGGCGCAGGCACGACAGCACTGTAATGCTCTGTATTATCCCGCTGCGCTCCAGGCTCACGCTCAAACAACTTGCCTGTCTCCACGTCGCGCAGAATGCCGCGCTCTGTGCGTCGGGCCAGGTTGGCCAGGCTATCCA
>CAZEIT010000303.1:0-3199 GCA_964512515.1 uncultured Desulfobulbus sp. | reverse complement strand
CCTTGAGCGCATCATTCAAGGTTGACCTGCCACGCATCCTGAAGGGGGGTGGTTCAATAATCGCCGCTTACTGGCATTGATCGGGAATATTCCTCCTGTGAAAAAAGAAAGAGAGTGTCATGGGCTGGACGAGTCAGGCTGCCCTGCCTGATTCAAACTAAACTGCCTCTAAAAAATCGGGGCGGTTCATAGTGCAAATGGTTGGATCAGCCCTATGGCATTTGAAGCTCTCAAATATGCTAAACCGGATGTCCATTTATGACGGGCAGGATCAGATTGCATGATCACGCCGAACGAAAACATGAAACGCTGATAAAGATCTAATCCTGTTGCAATACTCCTCCTCTATGCTGGCGCTGTTTTATTGCCAGGCATGGCCTGCCGTCAGAGTCGTGCCAAAAACACGCAAATACACAAGAGAAGGAGCAACAATGTTACAACGCAGGGTAGTACGATTGCTAGCTTTCCTCGCATTTTGCTTGGGCTGCATGGTCCCGACAGCGCATGCTGCTCAGAAATTGAATTTTATCGTCACCGACTTAGAGGGGCTGGAAGAGGTACAACGGGAATTTGGTCCCTTTAAAAAGCTACTCGAAGAAAAAACAGGACTGACCTTCAATTTTTTTCCAGTTACCAGCCGTACTGCCGCAGCAGAGGCGCTGAAGTCCAAAAAGGCTGATTTTGTCCTGACCGGGCCGGCAGAATATGTGGTGCTCCGCAAGTTGACCAACTGCGAGCCCATTATCGGTTTTTCACGGCCAGATTACTATTCATCCATCATTGTCAGGGCCGACAGCGGCATCAACAACACGGCTGAGTTGAAGGGAAAAAAGGTGGCTATGAGTGATATCGGCTCCACCTCCGGACATCTTGGTCCCTGTCAGATCATCAAGGACAATGGCCTTGATCCTTTAAAAGACATTACCATCGTTCACACCAGCAAGGAAATCGCCTGGGAATCCCTCAAAAAAGGGGATGTGGCCGCTTGGGGTTTCAATGCCACTTCCTTTATCCGCTTCCGTGACAGCGACAGCAGTGTTCAGCCGGGCGCCTTTAAAACTATTGCCCGGGGACCGGATTATCCCAACGATGTTCTTGTAACAGCACCCCATGTGGACAAGGCAGTGGTGGCACAGGTGGTGCAGGCCATTACCAACAATTCCAGTGACCTGATTGCCGAGATCCTCAAGGGCGACGACAACCAAAAATACAAGGGTATGCAGTTTGTGGCCAATATTAAGGACGAAGACTACAACTACGTACGGGAAATGTACAAGAGCATCGGCCAGCCGCAGTTCTCCACCTTTTTGGGTGATTAATAATGGCCATCAACGCCGTGCACAACCTGGTTCTTCCCCTGGGGCCGCATGATAACCTTGTTGCATCAGGAATAGTACGGGCGGATGCCGCAGTGCGCAGTCCCGATATTGAGGTGTCCGGGCTCTCGAAGAGCTTTGATGGTAAGAACCAAGTGTTGCAGGATATCCATTTTTCCATCCCTAACGGCCAAGCGGTTGCCTTGATTGGTCATAATGGCTCCGGCAAATCCACCCTCCTTCGCTGCTGCCTGCGCCTGATAGAGCCAAGCAGTGGCACCATTACCTTGCTGAACAAACCCTTAAGCACCCTGACAGGCACGGCCTTGCGCCAACTGCGCTCGCAGGTTGGTTTTGTTTTCCAACGCCACAACCTGGTACCGCGTCTTAGCGCACTTACCAATGTGCTCCACGGCGTACAGGCGAGAAAAACTGGACCGCACACCTGGTTTCATTGGCTCGCTGCACAAAAAGATCGGCAGGACGCTATGTTGCAACTGGAGCGGGTGCGTTTGGGCCACCTTGCGCTGCGTCGGGTAGATCAACTCTCGGGTGGCGAATCCCAACGAGTGGCCATCGCCAGAGCCCTGATGCAACAGCCTAGGATGGTGATGGCCGACGAGCCTGCAGCCAGTCTTGATCCGCTGGCTGGAGAAGAGGTAATGCAACTTTTTCTGCGCTGTATCAAGGAAGAAGGGCTGACTTTACTCTTTGTCTCCCATAACCTTGAACATGCCCTGCGCTACGCAGACCGGGTCATCGGCCTGCGTGGTGGCAGGCTTGAACTGGATGCGCCTGCAGCCAGTCTGAACCTGGCAAGTTTGCGGGAAATCTACGGCTGATGCAGGTGTGGAAATGACAAACAATGCCGATACTGCTTGTGGTTTTCCGGTGGTGCCGCCCCGCTTTCGGCGTCCTAATCTCAAGCAAATCGTTTTTGTCCTGCTTGCCATGACCGTGCTTGCCCATGCCTTCCATGGTACGGAAATAGGCAGCATGGGCTTGGGGGATCTTTTAGAAATGCCGGGCAATATCGGTCGCCTTCTGGGAGAAATGTTTCCTCCCGCCCTTTTCACACTGCCTAAAATCTGGCCCGCTGTGGTGCAGACTCTGCAGATGTCTGTGGTTGGCATGGTGTTGGGTATAATGCTCAGTTTGCCTTTTGGCTACCTTGCCGCCAAGACCTTGACTCCCAACCGTTTTCTGTATTTTTTTAGCCGAGGCTGCCTTGCCTTGTGTCGCACCATTCCTGATATGGTCTGGGCGATATTTTTTGTCATCCTGGTGGGACTTGGGCCTCTTGCCGGCATGCTGACTCTGCTCGTGGATACCCTGGGTTTTGCCGGCCGTTTTTTTGCTGAAGCCTTTGAAGAGGTGGCCGCAGAACCACAGGAAGCTCTTGCCTCCATAGGTGCATCCAGTTCCGGCTCCTTTTTTTCCGTCACCCTGCCCAGCGCCCTGCCTTCCTGTATCAATACCAGTTTGTTCAGCTTCGAGCGGGCCGTGCATTCCTCGGTAGTGTTGGGCTTAGTCGGTGCTGGCGGCATCGGCATGCTTCTGGAAGAGCCCATGGCCTGGCATCAATATCAACAAGCCACCACAGTGATCATCACTATTTTCGTTCTGCTGGTGGTTGTGGAACAGATTAGCGGGCTTATGCGTAAGCACGTCCTTTCCTGAAACCGTCATGTCAGTACACAAGCCTCCTGTCCCTCCATGCCGCCTCGCCTCCATTGCCTTATGGCAGTACATACTGCTTTTAATTCTGGCAGCCATGTTTATCGCCTCCCTGGATGGCGCCGGGCTCAGTGGTCTGAGTAAAAACGATGTGCTCCGCCTGCCCACACAGGCCCTGTATATTATTCAGCAAATGTTTCCCCCCA
>CAZEIT010000302.1:0-3215 GCA_964512515.1 uncultured Desulfobulbus sp. | reverse complement strand
TGGCGGCCAAAACAGGGGCGGCCGTGCTGCCGGTGTGCTTGCAGGGCCCGTCCCACAGCTTTTTCTCCAGAATGGCGACCTGGTATCCGCGCCAATTCCTGCCGAAAATTCATATCAATCTACACCCTGTGCAGCATATCAGTATGCCGGAGGCCCGCCGCGCCAAGGAACGTCGTCGTCTGGCCGCTCAGAAAATGCTGCGCATCATGCAGGAGATGCTCTTTGCCAGCCGAAAGCCGCAAACCCTGTTTGATGCCCTCTGTGCCGCAGGCCGGCTCCATGGCAAGCGCAAGCTGATCCTGGAGGATATCAGCCGCAAACCTTATACCTACGGCGATATCCTGAAAATGGCCCTGATTCTTGGCCGGGCCTTGGAGCGCCATACCAGCCCTGGCGAATCAGTTGGCCTGCTGCTGCCTAATACGGCGGCAAGTTTGGGAGCCTTTTTTGGTTTGAGCGCACGTGGTCGCATTCCTGCCATGCTCAACTACACCAGCGGCAGCGCGGGCTTGCAATCTGCCTGCACCGCAGCCGAGATTCACACCATCATCTCCTCGCGGGCCTTTGTGGAGCAGGCAAAGTTAAGCAAAAAAATCGAGGCGTTAGGCAGGCTGCGCATCATCTATCTTGAAGATCTGCGCAAGGAAATATCCCTTGGCGACAAACTCTGGTATCTGCTCTACGCTCGCCATTGCCCAGGCTCCTTTTCCCTTAATCATGATCCTGAACAGGCTGCGGTGGTGCTCTTCACCTCTGGTTCGGAAGGCGCAGCCAAGGGCGTGGTGCTCTCTCACCGGGCCATTATGGCCAATATTGCCCAGATCCTGGCGGTGATCGATTTTACTGCGCGCGATAAGGTCTTCAACGCCCTGCCCATGTTTCACTCCTTTGGCCTTACCGCAGGCACCCTCTTGCCGATTCTTACTGGGGCCGGGTTGTTTTTGTATCCAACTCCGCTGCACTACCGCATCATCCCAGAGCTGGTATATGACCGCAGTTGCACCATCCTCTTTGGTACCTCCACCTTTTTGGCCCATTATGCCCGTTTTGCTCATCCTTACGATTTTCATACCCTGCGCTATGTGGTAGCTGGTGCGGAAAAACTGGCCCAACCTGTGAAAGAGCTGTGGCTGGAAAAATTTGGCCTGCGCATCTTCGAGGGCTACGGCGCTACCGAAACCGCGCCAGTACTGGCGGTAAACACGCCCATGGCCTTTCGCAGCGGCAGCGTGGGCAATGTATTGCCTGGTATAGAGACGGCCATCGAAACTATCCCTGGTATCGAGAGCGGCGGGGTTTTACATGTGGCTGGGGCCAATGTTATGAGTGGCTATCTGCGGGAGGAACGACCCGGTGTGCTGGAGCCGCCCGAGTCCTCCATGGGCAGGGGCTGGTACAACACCGGCGATGTGGTGGAGCAAGATGAGGAGGGATTTTTGTATGTGGTAGGCCGGGTTAAGCGTTTTGCCAAAATCGCCGGAGAGATGATCGGCCTTGAAGCGATTGAAAAAGTGATAGCCCTTGCCGCGCCCCAGTACAGCCACGCCATCACCACCCGGCAAGATGCGAGCAAAGGCGAGAGCCTGATTCTGTTCACTACAGATCCGACCCTAGACCGGGATTTTCTCCTGCGCACCTTCAAGGCAGCGGGCCTGCAGGAACTGGCCATGCCCCGGCGCATCGTCAATGCCGAAAGCCTGCCCCTTCTGGGCACCGGCAAAACCGACTATCCGGCCCTGCACAAACTGGCAGAAGAACTCTGATGCCATTTTCACACCAACGCACTACCTGTACCGGCTTCGGAAAATACCCGCGGGATGTGTCTGAGGGTACGCGCTTGTCGCATTTTCGCCAGCCTGCTTGATTCATATTTTGCTCTGGCAATGAATTACAACCATCAGCCCATTATCACGTACCTTTCAGCCCTGGGAAACGGTTATGCCTTCACAATTCAATCTGCTTAAAAAACGGCGTTTTGCCCCTTTTTTCATCACCCAGTTTCTAGGCGCCTTTAACGACAATCTCTTTAAAAACGCCTTGGTGGTGTTGCTCACCTTCCAGGCCACCAGTTGGACTTCCCTTAAAATAGAGACCTTGGGCAACCTGGCTGCCGGTATCTTTATCTTGCCCTTTTTCCTCTTTTCGGCAAGTGCCGGGCAACTGGCCGACAAGTTTGACAAGGCCATGCTAGCCCGATTGGTCAAACTTTTGGAAATGGGCATTATGGTGGTGGCTGGCCTGGGCTTTTATGTGCATAGTTTTTGGCTGCTTATGGCTGCGCTTTTTCTTCTGGGTTGCCATTCCTCCTTGTTCGGGCCGGTGAAATACGCAATTTTACCGCAGCACCTGCGCGAAGACGAGCTGATCGGCGGCAATGCCCTTGTCGAGGCAGGCACCTTTATCTCCATACTTTTAGGTACCTTGACGGGCGGTGTTCTGGCCGGAACCATTGCCCAGCCCATCTGGATAGCAGCAGGCGCTTTCCTCATCGCCCTTCTTGGCTATGGCGCCAGCCGCCTGATTCCCGCTGCCCCGCCGCCAGCGCCTGATCTGCATATCAACCCAAACCCCTTTACAGAAACCTGGCGCAACATTCGTTTTGCCCGCGAAAACAGGAGCGTATTTTTGTCCATTCTGGGCATCTCCTGGTTCTGGCTCTACGGGGCCATCTTTTTGGCGCAATTTCCAGCCTATGCGAGAAATGTCCTGGGCGGCACCGAAATGACGGTTACGCTTCTGCTTGCTGTTTTTACTTTTGGTATCGGCATGGGTTCGCTCCTCTGCGAACGTCTTTCCGGCAAGCAGGTGGAAATAGGGTTGGTGCCTCTTGGTTCCATTGGCCTCACCCTCTTTGGCCTGGACTTGGCCTTTGCCTCTCCGGCTGCTGTCAGCCCATCAACCGGGCTTTTGGCCCTGGCGACCCAGCCCTGGATGTGGCGCATCCTGCTTGATCTACTGCTCATTGGCATGTTTGGCGGCTTTTTCATTGTGCCGCTCTACACCCTGGTGCAGCTCCGCAGCTCGCAGGCGCACCGCGCCCGCATCATCGCGGCCAACAATATCATCAACGCGCTCTTCATGGTGCTGGGCTCTGTCGTGGCAGTGCTGCTGCTCGCAAAGGGAGTGAGCATTCCGGCCCTCTTTGGCCTCTGCGCCCTGTGGAATGGGCTGGTGGCATTGTATATCTACCTGCTGGTACCAGAATTTCTGCTGCG
>CAZEIT010000301.1:0-3222 GCA_964512515.1 uncultured Desulfobulbus sp. | reverse complement strand
GCGATTGTCCTCACTATCCTGCTCAAATACCTGCTGCTTGCGGCCCTCCCTGTCACCACTGCGGCAATTGCCCTGCTCGCCGCCCCCTTGGCTGGCCGCATGGCTTTGACCTGGCACGCGGCCTCGGCTCCGTATGCCCGTGCTGAACCTGGTCTGGGTGAGTTTGTCAATCAGGTTGGTTTTTCACAGGCAAGAAGTGCCAGCCTGATCGCCCTGGCCCTGCTGATTCCGCTTTTGCTTTTTTTACAGATGAGCTGGCCCTTGTATCTGCTGCTCCTGGGCGCCATTTTTGTCGGTGCCATCCTTATTGCCGTACTCTTTGCCCGCACGCTGGTCCAAAAAGTTGGCGGCATCACTGGCGACACCATTGGCGCGACCATTGAACTGTGCGAACTCTGCACCCTGCTTATTTTTTATCTTTTCTGGAAACACCTGTTATGAACATCACCCGTCTTTATCTCATCCGCCACGGAGAAACAGAGGAAAACCAGCGCGGTATTCTCGTGGGCAGCACTGACGTGCCCTTAAACGACACTGGTCGCAGCCAATCCATCGACCTGGCCAAGCTGGCACGAACCCTGCCCGTTGATGCCATCTTTGCCAGCCCTTTGCAGCGGGCGGTGGAGACAGCCATTCTTGCTTTTGGCAAGGAGGCCCGCATCGTCACCGACAGCAGCCTGCGCGAATTCCACTTTGGCGAATGGGAAGGGCTGCATTTCACAGATATATCCAAACGCTACCCCGAATTATGGCAAACCTGGATACACGACTGGGAGCACACCAATATCCCCGAGGCTGAGGCTTTTGCTGCCTTTGTCCAGCGGGTTCTCTCCTTCAGCACCAATATCCTGCGCAACCATCAAGGTCAAAATCTGGCCATAGTCTCCCATGGCGGCTGGATTCGCGCCCTGCTTGGCCACTATTTCAGCGGCTCTGCCGGAACAGGCTACTGGAAATTCAAGGTGGAAAACGCCACGATCACTGAAGTGGAATTTGCCGGAGATTTGCCCATCCTGACCAGGTTCAACCACCGTTGACAGAACTGCCATGGAACTGTTGCAGAAGACTATTCAAGCCATTGGCCCGCTTGATGCAGCCGCCATGGCTGCGGCCCAAAAAGAAATCGATTACTGTCTCAAGCCGCCGGGCAGTTTGGGTAAGCTTGAAGACATCGTCCGGCAGATAGCGGGCATTACCGGCAAAATCCACAACAGCATCAGCAAAAAGGCTATTGTGGTGATGATGGCGGATAACGGCGTGTGTACCGAAGGCGTGGCCATGTATCCGCAGGATGTCACCCGTATTGGTGCGGATTTTGTCACCAGCGGACGTATGGGGGTCAACTTTCTTGCCAAGTATGCCCAAGCCGATATTATTGCCGTAGACATCGGCATTAGTGTGGACATTGACTGCCCAAAGGCGCTGCACCGCAAGATCCGCTACGGCACCGCCAACTTTTTAGAGCAACCAGCCATGGAACGATCTGAGGCGATCAAGGCACTGGAAACTGGGATTGAGGTGACCCTGGCCGCCATTGACCAAGGTTACGATCTCTTCGGGGCCGGTGAAATCGGGATCGGCAATACTACGGCCAGCGCCGCTGTGCTCTATGCCTTCACCCAGGCCCCGATAGAGCGAGTTGTCGGCAGGGGGGCTGGGCTGACGGACGCGGCCTTTGCCCGTAAAAAGGAAGTGGTGCGTGCAGCGGTTCGGCTGCACAGGCCCGACCCGGACGACCCTTTGGATGTACTGACCAAAGTAGGGGGCCTTGATATTGCCGGCATGGCCGGAGTGTATCTGGCCTGTGCATCCCGACGCATTCCTGTAGTTACAGATGGGCTCATTTCGAATGTGGCAGCCCTGACCGCCATGCGGCTTGCCCCGGAATCCATCGGTTACATGATCCCTTCGCACCTTTCTTTTGAACCTGGGGCCGTGCTGCTGCAGGAAATAACCGGACTTGCTCCCATGTTGAACATGGATATGCGCCTGGGCGAAGGGACAGGGTGCGCCTTGCTCTTCAACATTATCGAGGCGGCCCTGCGTATGCCTGAGGAGATGGGCACCTTTGCCGCTCTTGGCAAGAGCAAGGATGAAATCGCAGAGAGATCCAGGGCCTATCGTGGAGAATTTGGAACATGATGGCGTCCATGAATTGTACCAGTTGGCATCCCTGATCGACCAGGCATTGCTTGAACAGGAGTTCGGCGCTCTCTATTCGGAAGACGGCAGGACTGACGAGCGGAGCAGTTAAGGCCAGTAGCTTTAGCGGGTCACGGGGCAGGTGATTGAGCGGGGGTTTTCTTGATCGCGGCTACCGTGGCCACAAGTTGAAAGTAAATTCTCCACCGCCTGAAGGCGGTGGAGAATTTACTTTCCATCAGCCGGAAGATGCAACATTTTTGAAACAGCAAACCATTTCTGCGCAGAATCAGAACCATCCTTTTTGCCGTTAGGTAAATACCAAGCTTCAACATCAACCGTAAAATTTTGAGTAAGTTGGGCACGAACTACTTTACCGTCCTCCTCGCTTTCTGTGTAGACTGGAATCATAAAAGATTCCTTCGTTGTTGTGCGCGGCCAAAAAGCCGAATCATAAAGCAGGCTACTTTCTTCACATGATTTTTGATTCAGCTGCTGCGGAATGCGTATGTATATTTTCTCATTTGCATAAAAAACGTTACCATCCAAGGTTTTTGCGGTCACATATAAAACGACTCTGCCAGGAAACAAGCGTACGTCTGGTATAGCGTGGTCGGATTTGTTGATGATTTCCACCAGTACGCTGGCAGCTGGTGTCATGGTGTTAACATCCCGCCACTGAAAGGCATTGGCCTCCACTTCCATGTGCAACGCCATCTTCGCCAATTCTGGGGAGTAGTGAACCTGTTGGTCGTTACCAGTCTGGAAAGAGACAACGGCAACACGTTCACCACTAACTCCAGGCTCCTCGGTCGCAGCATGGCCCAACCCCAGGTTCAGGGCAAGAAACACCAGCACCAACATCAGCTTGTGCGCAGACATAGCATCCACTCCTTGTTTTAATAACCTTGACGTTCTTTCTATAGCCCTGCTCACTATGAGCAGACACCCATTAAAGCTGCTTTGAAGATTTCAGAAGCCATAAGACTGGAGCAGTATGACGGCAGGTACGGTTATAGTCAACTAAATATAACCAAATGTGATCCTGACATTCCGCTGTTTCAACATCGAGATGAATGC
>CAZEIT010000300.1:289-3225 GCA_964512515.1 uncultured Desulfobulbus sp. | reverse complement strand
TGCGGACAAGCTCACCTTGTGCCAGGTGGATACCGGTTCGGAGCAGATCCAGGTGGTCTGCGGCGCGCCCAATGTGCGGGCCGGGATGGTGTCAGCGCTTGCCTGCCCCGGGGTGCAGCTGCCTGATGGTACTAAGATTAAAAAGGCCAAGGTACGCGGGGTTGAATCAGCCGGCATGCTCTGTTCAGCCCGAGAACTGGGCCTGTCGGTTGACCACAGCGGCATCATGGAACTGGACGAAAAACTTGCAGTTGGACTGTCGCTGCGACAGGCTCTGCAACTGGCTGATGCCGTCATTGAGGTTGATCTTACCCCCAACCGGCCAGACTGCGCCAGTGTACGCGGCTTAGCCCGCGAAATTTCCAGTTTCACTGGTTCAGATTTGCGCCCACTGGTGGAACAGGTAACGCCACTCTCCGGTACGAACACTGGATTTTCAGTGAGCATCGAAGAGCCCGCACTCTGCCCGCGCTATGCCGCCCGTAAGCTTACCGGCTTTCACATTGGCCCGTCACCGGAATGGATGCAGCAGCGGCTTTCTGCCGTGGGCATGCGGCCCATCAATAACATCGTTGATATCACCAACTACGTTATGCTGGAATCAGGCCAGCCACTCCACGCCTTTGACTTTGATTGCCTCAAAGGCCAAGCCATTATGGTGCGCAGGCCTCGGGACGGAGAGACGGAATTGGTCACGCTGGATGACAACACCCGCAGCCTGGAAGCCGATACCCTGCTCATCTGTGATGCAGAGCGTCCTGTTGCCCTGGCCGGGGTTATGGGCGGCCTCAACAGTGAAATCACCGACAAAACCACCGCCTTACTGCTTGAATCCGCCTGTTTTGATCCGGTTTCTATCCGTCGGACAGCACGTCGGCTTGGTATCCCTTCGGAGGCATCTTACCGATTCGAACGAGGGGTAGATCCTGATCTGGCCGACAAGGCCCTGCAACGGGCAGTGGATCTCATGGTTGAACTGACCGGCGCCAAGGCAGACCCGGATGGACATGACCAATATCCCGGCAAAAAGCCGCTCCTCAAGGTGCCCCTGCGTATGGCGCGGTTGAACACGCTGCTTGGCATGAATGTTTCCAGAGATGAGGTAGTGCGCCTGCTTAGCAGTATTGGTTTTGAACTCACGCCCCTTGACGCTGGCCAATTTGAGGTGCTGATACCAAGTTTCCGCGTGGATATCGAACGAGAAGTCGATCTGGTTGAGGAAGTGGCGCGTCTAATAGGTTTTGACAACATACCCGCCACCCAGCCGATCATCCGCATGGATTCGCCGGCAGAAGACCCCATGCGCAAATTGTGCCGAGAAATAGGCCACAATTTGACCAGCCAGGGTTTTTATCAGGCCATCAACTACAGCTTTGTTGCTCCAGTGCACCATGATATGGCGGCCCTGGCAGGCGATGATCCCAGAAGGCGCACTATCCGCCTGCTCAACCCCTTAAATGAGGATCAGGCTGTCCTGCGCACCCTGCTTTTGCCAGGTCTGCTGGAAAACATCGAGCGCAACAGCAATTTTCAGCACACGGATATCCGTCTCTTTGAGACCGGCAAAATCTTTCTTGCCCGAAATGCTGACGAGTTGCCGGAAGAGCGAATGCAACTGTGCGCCGTAATGAGCGGACAGCGTTACCCCAAGGCAGAACCACTCTATTTTTCCGGCCAGAAAAGTGAATTTACCGATATCAAGGGAGCCTTGATCCAGTTGCTGTGGCGACTGGGTTACCCGATCAGCCAGAGCCAAGGCCTGAGCCTGGAGAAAGACCAGAAGGCCAATCAGCCCTACGTCAAGACAGACGCCTGCCTGGCTATCCATGCGGGGCCCAGGGTGATTGGCCATGTGGGAGCGGTAGCAACTGCTGTGCTCAAGGCTTTTACCATCAAGCAGCCGGTGTATTTCTTTGAACTGGACCTGGAAGAACTGCTCAGCATGCCACGCCAGGAAAGACATTTCGCTGCCCTTTCGCGCTTCCCGTCCACCAGCAGGGATATCAGCCTGGTGGTGCCCGAGGAGTTTGCTGCAGGCGATCTGCTTGCGGCTGTGCTTGGGCAGAAACAGAAATATGTTGAATCCACTCAACTTTTTGATGTATATCGAGGCGAGCCGTTGTCTCCGGGAGAAAAAAGTGTTTCCCTATCCATTACCTACCGTTCTCCCAGTTCCACCCTTGACGACGCTTCGGTTGATAAAATACATAATAAAATCGTGCAGGCGTTAATGCAGCAATTCAACGCCCGCTACCGTGAAGGATTAGGTGCATGAAGAAAAAAAATGTTACCCGCAAAGAGCTGGCGATTGCAGTCAATGAAAAATTGGGGCTTTCCCAGCGCAGTGCGGCTGAAATTGTGGACACTGTCTTTGCGGTGATGAAAGACACCATGGTAGAGGGGGAATCGGTTAAACTGGTGCAGTTTGGCACCCTGTCTGTACGAGATAAATCACCCCGGCGCGGCAGAAACCCTCGCACAGGCGAATCCATGACCATCACCAAGCGACAGATGGTTTCATTCAGACCAAGCAAACGCCTGCGGGAGCGGTTGAACCAAGATTAACCCGATGTGCAGGATGCCTGATATCCTGCGCGGCCTTTGCGCCGCTTCGGCTATGCCCAGGTAACCCAAGAATGCCCATGCCAGCAGCGGACGCTCCAGTACCGGACATTCCGGACAAAGCCTATTTCCGCATCGGTGAGGTTAGCCGTCTGGTGGGAGTTGACACCCATGTGCTCCGTTACTGGGAATCTGAGTTTACCATTATCAGGCCCTTCCGGGGTAAGTCCAAACAGCGTCTCTATCGACGGCAGGATGTGGACAACCTGCTGCAGGTCAAGCAGTTGTTGCATGAACAAGGTTACACCATTGCCGGTGCCAAAAAAATTCTGACAGGGACAAAATTAGCCAAGCAAGCGCCAGAGGAACCCGTT
>CAZEIT010000300.1:0-279 GCA_964512515.1 uncultured Desulfobulbus sp. | reverse complement strand
CCCGTTGTCACCAGCCCAACCCCAGAAAAACAGGATCCCGGCAAGCCTGCAACAGCCTATACAAGTGGGGAACTCGTTGAGACCATACGCGCGGAGTTGAGCGCCTTGCAGCAACTGCTGGCAAGAAAAACAGAATCATAACGCATTCTGTTTGCATTTGACGCAGGCTAATGCTATTTTACTTTTTTTGCGATACGGAACGTAGCGCAGACTGGTAGCGCACCTGAATGGGGTTCAGGGGGTCGGAGGTTCAAATCCTCTCGTTCCGACCAAAAATAA
>CAZEIT010000299.1:0-3293 GCA_964512515.1 uncultured Desulfobulbus sp. | reverse complement strand
TTGCCTTCAACCCCATGGAGCCGCAGTGGAACATGCTGCCGGAATCTCTGCTGGCCCAGCCGTTTCCCAAGGAACTTGCGGCAAAGGCCGAGTATCATCTGAGCCCGGTGGACGACAACCGGCCTTTTTTCAATATGATCCGGAAGCACACCAGAGAGCTTACGGTAGGTGAGTCCGAGTTCCTTGATGGCGGCACTGCGGGTGTGCTCAACATGCAACTGCTGCCTGTTCTTTCCAAGGATATTATCAGCTTTTTTGTGGTAGGCGGCGTTTCCATCCTTTTCGGGGCCCTGTTTATCTTTGTTCCTCTTCGCTGGACAGCGAAAGGCGGGAAGGGCTGGGCGGCGATGCCCTGGTTTTTGCTCTACTTTTCCTGTTTGGGCGCAGGATTCATCATCCTTGAGCTGACGCTTATTCAGTTAAGCACCAAATTGATTGGTTATCCTACCTTTACCTTTGCCACGGTCTTGTTTGCCCTGCTCTTTTCCGCAGCCTTTGGTTCGCTCATCTCAAAAAAGGTGCTGGTGCGTAACCCTGCGTGGTGGCCATGGATTTTTATAGCCCTGATTATATATGGCGTTTTGTTCCTCCTCAGCCACCAGGCAATTTTTGCCTATTTGCTGCAGTATGGCTTGCTGGTCCGCTGTCTTGCCGCAACCCTTCTGCTCTTTCCCTTTGGCTTTTTTCTGGGCATGCCCTTCCCTCTGGGCATTGCCACCCTTGGTCGCCACTACCCGGCAGGCATTGCCTGGGCCTGGGGCATGAATGGTTTTTTTACCGTGCTAGGCGGCTTCCTCAGCCTGTTGTGTGCTTTTTTTCTGGGTTTCAAGCTCACGGTTTTAATTGCGCTTGCCATCTATCTTGTGGCCCTGCTTGCGTACAGCCAGATTGCACGGGCCTGCGGCACCCATGCTTAATCCCAATTCTATATTAAAGCCCTGTTGCGCGTTTATCACAGTTGCTCAAAGCGCCCGTTGCTGTTCGTTTTTCAGTTGAACCGTTCCCTCAATGGCCTGATCGATCAGGGCGAGCATCTCTTCCCGGTCTTTGGGCAGGCGGCCGCTTAAGTTCAGGTAGTTGGATGCATGGTTGGCGGAGAAAAGGCAGCGGGGCAGATCCAGATGCTCGACTATGGTGCGCAGCTCCAGCAGCAGTTCCCGCTGGCTGGGCAAGATGAAGCGGCCTTCTTGATACTGTTTGAACAGGGGGGTGTTTTCCAGCAACATCAGGGTGAGCACACCTATGTACTGCGGCTCCATGCGGTTGAGCACCTGGGCGGTTGCCAAGGCATGCGCCTGGGAATCTGCCGCGCCGGCAATGCCAAGGATGCAGGAGACCGATAGGGCGATGTCGGCCTGATGCAGACGCTGGGCCGCCGCAACCATGGCAGCGCTGTCCACTCCCTTGGCAATGGTCTTCAGGGTCGGGTCATGCCCGCTTTCCAGGCCAAGGTAGAGGCGCAGCAATCCTCGTTCGCGATACTGGCGCAGTTCTTCATCGCTTTTGGCGGCAATATTGTGGCTGCTGGCATAACTGCTGATGCGTCGTACCCAGGGCACTTGCTGCTGGATGGTTTCAAGGAGCCGTATCATGTCTGCATGCGGCAGGGCGAGCACGTCTCCGTCTGCCAGAAAAAGCGTATGCTGCCGCTTGCAATACTGGCTGGCAAAGGCAATGTCGGCCTCTATCTGTGCCCAGGGTTTGATCGCAAAGGGTTTTTCCCGGTAGGTGCCGCAGAAGGTGCAGGTATTGTGGGAGCAACCCAGCGTCACCTGCAAAATAATTGAAAACGCCTCGCTGGGCGGACGAATGACCATCCCTTGGTAGTCCATAGAACCCTCACAAAAAGAAAACCCGCAGGCCAGCGCCTGCGGGTGTATATCATTCCAATTCCATGTCAATGCGCTCTCTGTAGCGGTGTCAAGAAATACTCTGCAGAGCAGGTTTGTGCACGCCTGCGTCGTATTTGCTTTGCCTCCTTGACATCACCACTGATCTGGAACTGAAATAGGATAAACGCTATGGCGCTGTTCTATTGATGTTTTTTGACAAAAGCTGCCATGAAATCCACCAGTTTTTCCACCCCTTCCATGGGAAAGGCATTGTAGATGGAGGCCCGGCAGCCACCTACCGAGCGATGCCCTTTGAGCCCGTCCAGGCCTTGTGCTGTGGCCTCGCGGATAAACGCTGTTTCAAGCTCCTTGTCAGGCAGGGTAAAGGTTACATTCATAAGTGAGCGCGATTCCTTCTCTGCATGGCCGCGGTAAAAATCTGTGCTGTCAATGGCCTGGTAGATCAGATCAGCCTTTTTGCGGTTGCGGCTGGCCATGGCCTCAACTCCGCCGAGTTCCTTCAGCCAGTGCATTACCCTGCCTACGCAATAAATGGCAAAGCAGGGCGGGGTATTGAACATGGAGTCATTCTTGGCATGGGTTTGGTATTTGAGCATGGTGGGAACAGCTTCGTCCACTCGCTCCAGGAGGTCTTCCCGGATGATGACCACGGTTACCCCGGCAGGGCCCATGTTTTTCTGCGCGCCGGCATAAATAATGCCAAAGCGGCTCACATCCACTGGCCGGGAAAAAATGTCTGAAGACATATCCGATATCAGCATCACATCCTTGGCGGGCATCTGTTGAAACTGGGTGCCGAAGATGGTGTTGTTACTCACAAAGTAGAGGTATTCGCTGGCAGGATTGACTGTGTATTCATCATCCCGTGGCACCCGGGTGAAGTTAAGATCCTCACTGGAATAGGCCACATCAACCTGGCCGAAGAGCTTGGCTTCCTTGATGGCTTTTTTGGACCAGGTGCCAGTGTTGAGGTAGGTGGCAACCTGGTTTTTTTTCAGCAGATTCATGGGAATCATGAAGAACTGGCTGGAAGCGCCGCCTTGCAAGAAGAGTACCTTGTAACCTGCGGGTACCCCCAAAAGCTCGCGGATGAGCTGTTCGCATTCATCGGCGACCGCCATGAATTCCTTGGAGCGGTGGCTTATTTCAATAAGACCCATGCCCTTGTTCTGGAAGTTGACGATATCAATGGCTGCTTGCCGGAGCACCTGCTCGGGCAGAACCGCGGGGCCTGCGCTGAAATTGTAAATCCGTTCTGGCATGGACTGCTCCACTTGGTGTTAGAGATTATGCTTGATGGTGTTTTGCCGGATCGCTTCATAGAGCACGATACCCGCAGTCATGGCCAAGTTGAGGCTGCGGATATGGGGGTTGTCCATGGGAATGGTCAGGCAGCGCTCAGTATATAGCGCAAGGATTTCTTCCGGCAAGCCTTTTGTT
>CAZEIT010000298.1:0-3298 GCA_964512515.1 uncultured Desulfobulbus sp. | reverse complement strand
TCTTTGAAAAGCGCATATGCCTTGTCCACCTTTCCCTGCAGAAATACAACCGTTCCCCGCAGACCAGTACCGGCAAATATTTCTGTGTTACCGCCTACCAGCTCATCCAAGGCTGAAGCCTCGCCCCGGATGATGTACAGCTTGGCCAGCAGCCTAAGAAAAGGAACCTGCTCTTCAGGACCAATGCGCCTGGTCACCTCTTGCTCTAAATAGTTTTGGATGGCCGGGGCATGCACCAGGCGGGCAATGCCGGCTTGGATAATGTGATCCAGAAGAAAAAACTGCAGATAGACAGGCATGGCGGCAAACCAGGCCGGGTCAAAGGCGCAGGTGAGGATGCGGGCGGCTGGCAGCACGCCTGTAAAGAGCTGGCGGCATTCCGCCTGCTGCAAAAAACTAAGCGCCTCTTCCACCACCTCGCTGTTCTGGCTGTAGATCCCGATGCGGAACTGGCGTAAGGCCCGCCAGCAGCGCACCTGCCAGCGGCCGTGCTGGTACTCCATGGGCGTGCTCTGCTCCACAAAGGCCACCAGCCGGGTAAAACGTTTTTCCTTGATACTCTCCCGCACCAGCAGCTCGGCCAGCACCGGCGGACACTGATTCTGGCTGGAAAGCAGATCCTGCTGGCGCAGGTGGCTGATCATCACCTGGACTTCGTCATAGCGCGGACGGCGTTCGCCCAAAAGATAATGATCCAGCGAAAGAAAGGCCCTGCAGAGAAAACTCGTGGACACTGGCTCATACAGAACGGCAACCAGTTGCAGCAGGAGATAGGCTTCATCGGAAAGGGACCGGGCTTGCGCCAGAATATCCTGCTCAGGATTTTTGTCTGTAGCCATCCCTTCCCTGCTTAAATTTTGGCAAGAAAAGCCGCCAAGGGCAATATACCCTCAGCGGCTTTCAGGATTGAGATATGGAGCTGGCAGCGTGATCCTACTGCCGGCACTGCACCATGGTAGCTGAGATTTTGCCTCACTTGAGGATTTCCGGGTTGACCCAGATCTTGCTTTTCGTACGCAACTGGCTCACCCATTGGCTGAACAATTGGTTGCGATGGGCCTGCAGTAGCTGTGCCTGTAGAGAATCACGCACTGCCGCCGGGGCGGTATCCTCCCCTTGGCGCACACCGGTAATCTGGTAGACAACCAAATCTTCCCCGATATTCACCGGCGCGCTGGGAAGTTTGCTTTTGCCAAGCTGGCTGAAGGCCTCCTGAAGCATAAGCGCAGGCGCCTCACTGTCGGTATCGGTGCGTTTGATGTACGCGGTCGTCTTGACCTCTGCAGCCTCGGGCCACTTGGCGCTTTCCTGCAGTGTTTTCAGGGCTTCATCAGCAGCCTTGCGCATCAGCTCAGCGCCCTTTTCTCGAGAATAGTCTGCCAGCACCTGAACACGCACCCGTTCAAGTACAGGAATTTCCGGCGTTTTCATATCATCGGCAAAAAGGATGGCATAACCGTTTGCCCCTTCAACAATCGAGCTCAGCTCACCCTTGCCCAAGGCAAAGGCTGCCTTGGCAATGGCGGCATCATGCAAAAACGCCATGTCCTGCGGGATGGATTTCTCGCTGAGATAGTCTGTGCTTTGCAGTTGCTGACCAGCACTTTCGCTGTACTTGGCCAAACTGCCTGCGCGTATGACCCCCTCATAGGCGGCAGACACCTTTTTGAAACTAAGGGCCCGCGCCTTCTGCTGCGCCAGGATCTGCATGATCTCTTCTTTTCTTTCCTCAAAATCAGCCTTTGCCTCGGGCTTTACGCTCTCAACCTTGATGAGGTGAAAGCCAAAGGGGCTTTCCACCACTTCACTGGTCGCGCCGCTTGCAAGACTAAAAGCTGCCTCTTCAAATTGCGGCACCATCTGCCCGCGCACAATAAAACCAAGATCACCGCCCTTGCCCTTGCCGGTCGGGTCTTCCGTGAGGGAATTGGCCACTTCGTTGAAGGTGCCGCCGCCGCGGAGCATAGCCAGGGCCTGTTCAGCCGCCTCTTTCTTGGCGGCTCGCTCTTCACTGCTGGCGCCCTGCTCAACCCGGAAAAGGATATGGCGAACATGACGCTGTTCCGGAGTATGCCAGCGGGCTGCATGCTCGCTGAAGTAGGCCCGCATTTCGTCTTCATTTACCTGCACGTCCTTCATGTCTGCGGCAAAGGGAAAAAAGAGGTAGGTAAAGTGGTATTGGGCAGCAGGCCGGTATTGCTCTTTGTTCTCGCCATACCAGGCAGCGAGCTGGGCTTCGTCTACCTGCACCTTTTTCTGGAATTCCTCCCAGGAAAAGAGGGCATAGCTCAACTGTATCTCCAGGTTGGCATAGTCCAGCCACTGTCTGACCTCCTGATCCGAAATCTGGGCAAAACCGGCAATGGCATCCATGGCCCGTTCAGCCAGAAGATCGTTGCGGATGCCCTCTTCAAAGGCGGTTTCAGACAGCCGGTTCTGTGCTAGCACCGCCTGATAGGCGGCAAGATCAAAGGCGCCGTTGTTTTGAAAGGCAGGGACATCTGCAATGGCGCGCTGCACTTCCTGATCGCTGATCATCAGGCCAAGCTGGCCAGCACCTTTGCGCACCAATTCCCGCTGCACCAGCTGGTTGATGGCCTGCTGCCTGATACCCAAGGTATTGAGCAGCTCGTCGGGCACCTGACCGCCAAATTGCTGTTTGTACGACTCAAGCAACCTGTCATAGGTGCGGCTGAACTCTATGCCGGTGATTTCTTTACCGTCAATCACGACCACGGCATTGGCGTTTGAATTCATATTGGAGCCAACACCCCAGAAGACAAAAACAACTGCAATAATAACGACAATAGCCTGGATAATCGGGGATTGGGCGTTTTTCCGCAGTACTCTGAGCATAGTGGTTTCACCCTCATGACAGTAACGAAAAGAAGAGCAAAAAATTGGCAAAGGCGTATTATGGGCCATTTACTAACAAGTTACCAGCGAAAAATGCGGCTTCAGGCCCATACTGGCCTGACAGGCAAAAAAACCCGTGCATACGCTTGACAAAGTTAGTGGCGTATAGTAGAGAATCTTTCAATTTTCTTATTATCTTTGATACCAACATCAAACCTTGGCCTGGAGGATGACATGGCAACTATTGAACACAAAGGAAAAAGCTACGAGGTCGATGAGGACGGTTTCCTGCTCAAGGGTGCAGAAGACTGGGATGAGAACTGGGTTGACTACGTAAAGAGTGTTGAAGGTATTGCTGAGATCACCGACGAGCACCAGAAGGTTATCGACGCTCTGCAGGAGTACTACAAGAAGAACGGTATCGCTCCGATGGTTCGTATCC
>CAZEIT010000297.1:0-3304 GCA_964512515.1 uncultured Desulfobulbus sp. | reverse complement strand
GCAGGCAGGCCAAGTCCGGGGCAAAGCGGGAGGGGCTATAGGCCAGGGTATGATCCAAGGCGCTTAGCCCCTTGCCGTCTTCCAGGTGCAGCGGCTCTCCTGCTGCCAGCAGGGTTCGTACCTTTTCTGTATCGCCTTGGTTCACCGCCCAGACAAGGGGCGGCATATCCTGTGCGCCTGCGGGTGCGCCACAGGCAAGAGCGCAAGTGATAAAAAGCACACACAGTGCCTGGATAATCGGTGTTCGCATGGTTGTTCCTCGGGCGTCAGTGGAAAAGCGGTGGTAACCTGTGTGTATTATTATTCTGCTGGAGTTCGGTTGACGCAGGGATCCCACTGGTAGCGGGCCTGTTCAACACAGTCCAGCCAGCGGACCAGTTGCAGGCTGCGCTCTTCGGTCAGTTTGGTGAGCCAGTACTGTTGCGCCTCGGTAAGGTTCCAGCCATGGGCAAGATCCATCTGATCGTTGGGGAAAAGGGCTGCCATTTCCGCATCGCGGAACTGCAGCCAGGCCCTCTGCGAGGCCTTGAATTTGCCGATAAAGGCCGGATTGCCGGCATATTCCCGCAAGATTCGCTGGTAGTTGCCGTTGAGCACACTGTTTGCAGAGCGAAGAAAATCCTCGCTGTCGTAGGCCTTGGGCTCAGTACGGGCAGGCGAGGGGCTGAACAGGGAGAAAACTAGAAAAAGGGCTGCAACACAGGCGGAAAGGGTATACACGCAATTGGCCTCAAAGATGATGTGAAGTAGGGATATACTCGCCTCCGAAACAATAGTGTCTAGAGAGTGGCGAGCACATATCAATTATGAACTGATTACCTGTATGGCTTGCTTGGGTAAAGCGCCTTTTGTAAGCACATGCTCTGCACAAGTGAAAACTGCACAGGATGATAAAGGTGACGAGTTTTTTCGTTTCTATGCTATTATAGAAACCTGACCGACCAAGCAGCGCAAGACAAATAAACAGCAACAGGCGTATCATTTGAACAAGGAGTTCACATGAACAGGATATGGCGAGGCTTTATCGCATCGGCAGCGACCTGCTGTTTTCTCGCAGTCGCACTAACACTCTTGTCTGCAAGGGCAGGCGCAGTAGGCCCGGACGCTGCTACAGATACGGCCATGCCTGCCTTGTCTCGGCAAGACCGCCTGCTGCTCTTGGATAATGTGGCCAGGTTGTGGCAGTTGGGCATTACCGGCATCGGCACTGAAGAGCCGTACAACAGTGGCGATAGCTCTTTTGGCCTGGTAAGCGAGAATCAACTGGACCCCGGCTTCATTCAGGCGCAAAGCCTGGTACTGACCATCCATTTCGGCGCAAACGGGCAGGTCGCACGCCTTGCCCCGGAAGAAATGCGGCCCTCCCAAGCTCAAGAGCAGGAGGCACTCTTCAAAAATATTCCCCAGCGTTTCACCAGATACTATCCCTATGCGGCTTTGGGGCAGGCGGCGCTGTCGTATCTGGGTTGGCCGCATGGCCCCTTTAATCCCCAGGAGGGTGTTTTGAAAACGGAGCACGGCTTGTATGTGGATTTGGACTGGTGGTATGGGCCGACCGGGCCGATGGAGGGGGTGAAGCGGGATACAGCCTTTGCCACCGCGTTCACCGATTATCCGGATAATGACGGCTGGGGTATGGAAGGGCAGGTGCGCCAGGTCGCGCCGGGTGACGATACTATTTTGCGGGTAGCCGACAGAGTCGATTTCCATTTGCGCGCACGTAAAATAGGGGCAAACTGGCGTATCCATGCCCTGATCTTTGTGCCGCAGCAGACCAACTGAGGAGTACTCATGAAAAAAGCATGTTTTTTTCTTGCCGTTTTCGCTTGCACGCTCCTGTCGGGGCCAAGCGCCCATGCGGGCGAGCCTGCTTTGCTTGAGCGCCCGGTACAACTGCTGATTCAGGATGACCTGCTGACCTTGTGGAGCCTGGGGCTGAGCGGCAGCAGTAAGCACAGCCAGATGGATTTGAGCCGCAAAGCAGTTCGCCCTTAACTGGTGAGCCACAACAGCGGCTCACTGTGCCGGATGTGCCGCTTGAGCAAGTCAAAACGGTGGACAATGGCGACGGCAGCTTCAGCCTGACACACAAGGAGACTGGGGAGAGCATCCTTGAAGGGCAGTCCTACGGTTCGCGTAAGGAAGCCCGGGCAGCTTTTGTGCAGGAGCGCAATACGGCGAGGGAACGGCAAGTCAAGCCAAGCAAGTATTTTAATCACACGCCGAAATCAACTAATGTTCCATTAAAAGACTTGTTGAGTTCTGAGCCAGCCTTGGATGAAGCAAGGGTGGCTAGGGCCAGGGCGAACATGGATGCGGCAGCCGTTGGTGCTGGTGAAAAGAGGAAGCCGCTTGCGGTGTACCGTCGCAACGATGGTAAGCTGGTGGTGCTGGATGGTAATACCACGTTATCGGTATTGCGTGAGCGTGGAGAGCAGAACGCTGTTGTTGAGATTAAGAAATCCATCAAGCAACCCAAGGCTACGATGGATGAAATCTACGCAGACGCTGCCAAGGCTGATACGGTGCTGCGCAAGAGTGCGACTGAATTTGCCACCAAGACTGGCGGGCGACTGGTGTCGCGTCCTGGCGGACAACTTAAAGAGCGCGAGCGGGCAACGCAGAAGGCGCAGCAAGACGGTACGCCGAGAAGATTGAAAGATATTGTTGGCCACACTCTGGTCTATCCAGATCAGAAGTCCATGATGCAGGCCCTGCGGCAGTTTGAAAAAGAGTATGGGCCAATCGAGCTGAAGAACAGATTCAACAGTCCAACTCCATCAGGCTACCGTGATATCCTTGCCAATGTGCGGGTTAAAGAGGCAGACGGTCATGTGGCTGAAATCCAGCTGACCACTGAGGCAATGTATCAAGCCAAGGAAGGGTTGGGCCACAAGATATACGAGGTGCAACGGGAGCTGGATGATATTACTGCAAGGACAGGGAATGCTGAGGCGAAATCTTTGGGTGTGGAGTTTGGCAAGATAAGCAAGCAGTTTTATGAAGCAGCTCAGTCATCAAACTCTTCAAAATCTGCCACAGCCAGTTCAACGGCCCTTTCTTTGGGAACTTCTTCCCCAGACCTGAGCAAAACCCTGGCGCGGGCGTCAGAGCTATTGGTTTCAATGAACTCGTCTCCGAACATACGGAAGAGCTTATTGGATTTGGAATCATACTTGAAGGGAACGCCTTCACAATCAAAGTATCGGTCTCGATCATACATAGAATCACCTCCTGTAGATACTGATAGTATAAGCAAAAACGAGCGTCAAAGCAAGTCAACCGGCCAGGAAAACGGACAAGA
>CAZEIT010000296.1:0-3311 GCA_964512515.1 uncultured Desulfobulbus sp. | reverse complement strand
AATAGTGCTGGTGGTGATTGCCTGTGGCGGGATATTGTCTATCGTACGCTCGCTGCGTATCCTGCTCGGTTGAGAGGTAGCGAGACTATGGTGGAGAAGCCACCCAGGGCCCTGCGCTAGAGTTTTCTTGCGTGCTTGATTTCCAGATAAGTATTGACCAGCGCTGCCGGTAGTTCCCTGGCAGTGAGGTTAAGGGCATAACAGCCCAGGCGCGCCAGGATAAGCTCGAACCGGCGGCGTTCAGCCATATAGGCGAGCAGGGCCTGGTAGCGCCAGGCCTCCAGCGGGGTGTGAATGGGGCGCTCAAGGGCGGCACTAACCTCTTCTTCCAGAAGATCGGCGATCACCAGCAGATGACGGCTGCGCAGTTGGCGAACCAGTACAGTGAGCGTGTCGTGTTCTTCCGCCCGGGTATTGGTGAGCAGAATCACCAGTGAACGGCGTTTCAAGCGGGTGGCCAGTTCCCTGGCGAGCTGGTGATAGTCCATGGCCACGGTCTGGGAAAAGAGCTGAGTGCTGGCCAACAGCAGGCTCCGGGCGGCATTTTTCTTTTTTGCCGGAGGATACCAGGTGTACTGCTCGGCGCATGCCAGAAGACCCACGCTGTCGCCTTGGCGTGCCGCCACATGGGCTAGCAGAAGCGCGCTGTTTAAAGCCTGGTCGAACTGGCTGCCGCCCGTTTCCAGATGCCGCATGCGGCGGCCGCAATCGAGCACCAGCACGATATGCTGATCGCGCTCATCCTGGTATTCCCGCGAAATCAACTGCTGCCTGCGGGCTGTGGCCTTCCAGTCGATCTGCCGCAGGCTGTCGCCGGGGTAGTATTCCCGCAGTTCCTGAAATTCCTGACCGTCTCCCTGTTTTGCTATCTGCTTGATGCCCATAAGGCCAAGCTGGGCGTTGGCGGCCAGCAGGGTAAAGCGGTGCAGTTCCCGAAAGTTGGGCAGAACGCGCACCTGATCCGGGCAGGAGAGAAGCCCGCTTCGCCGCCACAGGCCCCAGGGCGAATGCACCAGGGTATCCAGTCCGGGCAGATCGTATTTGCCTCGCTGGCCGGGGCGGATGCGGCAGGTGATGTCTGCCTTTTCTCCGGGCTTGAGCCTGAGAAAAAAATCCTTCGGTTCAAGCGTAACTTCCTGAGGCCAGTGGTCGGCACAGTGGGCCGAAAAGGGACGTCTGCCGGTGTTGGTAATGGTGAGCCCAAGCGGCGACCAGACATTGAGCGGCAGACTGCGGCGTATCCGGCGCTGCACCTCCAGCGCAACCGGCTGAGCAAGGCGCAGCAGATCGATGAGCGCAAGGGCCAAAACCGCAGCAAAACCCAGCATCAGACTATTCTGCCCGAGAAGGCGCAGATCAACCAGCAACGCGCAGCAGGCAAGCGGGCCGAGCAGCACCAGCATTCTCGGGGCAGGGGTGTAGCGCATAGCGACTCTTAACTGCGTGGAGCCGGGGTGGCGGCGATCAGGTCGCGGAGCAGGTCATCGGTGCTGTAGCTTTCCAGTTCCATATCGGCGCTGAGTTTTACCCGGTGGCGCAGCACGGGCAGGGCCATTAGCTTAATGTCATCCGGCAGAACAAAGTTGCGCCCATTGATCAGGGCCACGCCTTGGGCTGCCCGCAACAGACCAATACCGCCGCGCGGGCCTGCGCCGTATTCAAAGCCGGCCCATTCCCTGGTGGCCCGGACCAGACGTACCACATAGGCAAGGATCTGCTCGTCAACGGTCATGGCGCTGATAATGCGCTGCAGCAGGCGGATATCTTCCGGTCGCGCTACCGGCGTAAGGGCTGCAGTGTCCAGACTATTGCTGTTGCTGCGGCTGCAGGCGGCCTGCACAATGCGTGTTTCCTCCGCCTCATCTAGATAGCCGACATGGAGCTTGAGCATGAAGCGGTCCAGTTGCGACTGGGGCAGGGGGTAGGTGCCTTCCTGCTCTAGCGGATTTTGCGTGGCAATCACCAGAAAGGGTTCTTCCAGCGGCAGAGAACGGCCCTCCAAGGTGACCTGTTTTTCCTGCATGGCCTCCAGCAGGGCAGCCTGGGTTTTGGCGGGTGCGCGGTTGATTTCATCGGCCAGAAGCACATGGCAGAAAACCGGCCCGCGTCGCAGGCGGAATTCGCCGCTTTTCATGTCGTAGAGTACATGCCCGGTGATATCGCTGGGGAGCAGGTCAGGCGTGAACTGCACCCGGTTGCATTTGCCGCCGCTTGCTGTGGCAAGGGTTCTGGCCAGAAGAGTTTTGCCCAGGCCGGGCACCCCCTCGATCAGTAAATGGCCGCCGCCAATCAGCGCGCTGAGCGCGCCCACCAGGGTCTCCTCCGACACCAGCACGGTCTTGCCGATTGCCCCGCGCAGTTGGCCTATCAGCTCCTGTGCCCAGCGAAGGTGGTCTTGTTTCTGCCCTGTATCCTTCCCTTCCATTCTAGTTCCTATTTTTCGGATTGATTCAGTTGTTCCGCCCGCGTTTTTTGCTGCGGCGCATGGATTGGCGCACCTGGAGCATGGCCTTGCTCACCCGCACCAGATCCTGACTGCGTTGCACATTGCCGTGCAGGGCCACCTGTTCTTCTCTGTCTTCTCTGACCGCGAGGCCCGCTTGTTCTGAGCGTCGGCGTTGCAGGGCACGGCTCAGGTTGTCCTGATTGGCCTTGATGAGCCCTGCCGCCCGGTTCAAGCGCCAGGCAAAGCGGCCTGCTCCGTCAAAATAGGCAAGCACATCCCGACGTTCAGAGTTTTTCAGCGCAAGCGGCGGCCCCAGCCTGGCCTGTTTGCTGAACAGCAGAACAAGCAGCATCAGGGCCAGGCCAGCCAAAAAAAGCGGATATTGCGTCCACAGGCGTTTTACGAGGGAGTCGCTTTGGCCGGGCAGCCAAATCCACAGTTGCCGCGGTGCTTTGGCTTTTTCGAAGTTGCGGATGAGCGCGCTCAGGAAAAAGGCGTTGTCTTCCCGTTCAAGCGCTGCCCCCATGAAGGGCTGCATGCTGCTGAGCAGGGTGATGCTGCCGCTTCCAATGCTGTACTGCTGGAGCCACTCTGCTTGCGTAGCAGAAAAAAAGCTGGGCACCGGTGCTGCCGGCAAGAATGCATTGCCCGGCTCTTGCAGCATCCCCTGCACACGCCAGAGGGCCTGATGCGGGGAGCGCAGCCGCAGGCGTGGAGCTGCTTCAAGGTAGAGACGCAACGGGTGGCCCTCGACCATGCTGTATAGAATAAAGGGCCTATCCGTCTTTTGCAGGGTTTTCCCTTTCCGACCTTGGGCGGAACAGGCTTCCTGGCCACAGATCGCAGCTTCGTTTGTCAGCACCTC